>BQJV01000026.1 GCA_021604885.1 Acidimicrobiales bacterium | reverse complement strand
AGCGCACCCCGTCCTGGGGCGGAGCGGACGCGACCACGGGTTCGAGGTCGACCACGTCGACGGACACGTCGTGCCGCGCCGCGATGGACGCTGCCACGGCACCCCATCCCCCACCGAGATCGAGCACCGGGCCCGTCGGTTCGATCGCCCGGGCGATCCCGCGGCCGGGAAGGACCGACCCGGCGAACTGCGACGCCTGGTAGGCGCGAGCCTCCGCGTCATCGGCGAACCAGGCCTCGTATCCCCCACGGCTGGTCGGGTCCCGCAGCACGGTCGCGAGCTCGTTGATCCCGGGACGGCCGAGCATCAGTCGAGGGGTCATCTGATCGATGATCTGTCCACCGAGGTACTCGGCGTACGACCCGTCGCCGGTCAGCAGCACGTCCATCGCCGGGGCGAGCGACCACACGCCGCCCTCCTCGATCAGGATGCCGTTGTCGGCGAGGACGGTCAGCCAGGTCGCGGTCAGCCCCGGATCCGGGTACTCGTCCACCAGGTCGTCGGCCCGAGCCGGCAAGCGGTCGAACAGCGCGAGCGAGCTCGCCGTCAGCAACGACCACGAGCTGATGTAGCCGTAGGCGACTTCGTTGAGCGAGCGGGCAGCTGCAGCGACGTCCATGGCCGCCGAGTATGTCAGCCGGTCGCGCCCACGCCGATCCGATCGAACAGCCACACCAGGATCTCGTCGATGCCACTGTCGCTGAGATGCACGCCGTCATCACGACGCGACAGCTCCTGATCGCTCCCGACCGGCCCGACGAATGCTGGATAGTCCAGCATCGTCACGTCGTCGCCGGCGGCATCCGCCAGCTCGCCCACCAGCGCGTTGAGCGCGTCGATGCGAACCGGGTCGTTCTGGTCGGTGAGCTCGCGGTTCAGCGGCGCCCCCTCGAGGATGTAGAGCGACGCACCGGTACTCGTGAGGAGATCGATCGCCTCGGTGAACTCCGATCGCGCGTACTCGTCGAAGACCGGTTCGCCGATGTGGGTCCACTCATCGTCGTTGAGCCCCGGCACGAGCCGGTCGGTGACGTCCCATGGCGACACGTGGGTGATCACGATGTGGGGCTGGAACTCCGCGAGGATCGTCGGCCACGAAACGATGTTGTACTCCGTGACCACCTCCGGATCGACGGGGTCCGCCCAGTCCGAGCACGTGTCACCGACCGGGCCCTCGAGACCCTCCGGCACCCGTTTGAGCCCCTCCCGGATCGTTCCGCACCCGATGTGGGCCTCGTTGAACGCCACGACACCGGCGTCGGGATTCTCGAGCGTCCAGTCGACCAGGGCGACGCCGATCTGGTCGACAACCGAGTCCCCGACGGTGAGGATGCGCACCGGGCCGACGTCCGCGGGCGGCACGTCCTCCACCTCGGCACCGACGTCGGACTCGGCGGGCGAGGCACCCAGTCCGTCCGTCGTCTCCGCGGCCGCAGCGTCGACGATCACGATTCGCTCGACGATCTCGGGTGGCACCCGCGTGTGGGCGACCAGCAACCCGCCGAGGATCACCACGACGGCGCCCGCTCCGGCGAACCATGCCGTCGAGGGGGTCAGCGAGCGAAGCGAGAACGGCCACGTGCGCTTGACGAACGGCTGCTCGATCAGGTGGAACGACGCCACGGACACCAGCAGGGTGAGGGTGAGATGGAACGCGAGCAGCGGATAGCCGGTGACGTTGTCCACCCCGAACAGGGCACCGGCGCGTCCCGGCGTGACCAGCAGATAGATGGGCCAGTGGTACAGGTAGAGGCCATAGCTGATCCGCCCGGCATAGCGGAACGGCGGCGATTCGAAGAGCCGGTGCAGCGGGCTCCAGGGCGCGTCCTGGGCCATGCCGAACATGGCGACACCCGCGGCGACTGCGATCAGCAGGAATCCACCGCTCTCGAAGAGCCAGGCGTCGCGCTCGCTCACGGTGAGCACGGCCCAGAGGTGCAACGCGGTCGCCGGATAGGCCAGCACCGCGGCGAAACGGGTGCCGAGCCGCGTGCGGGGCGACCCGTACAGGTTGATCGCCAGCGCCATCGCGATGCCGACGAAGAGCGCCTGCGCGCGCGTGTCCGTGCCGTAGTAGGCGCGGCTCGGATCCTCCCCTTCGACATGGACCCGGGTCATCCACCACGCCGATCCGAGCGCGCCGGCCACGGAGAGCGCCAGGAGGATCTCCCGGCCGCGGCGGCCACCCCAGCGCAGGCCGGCGATGACGAACAGCGGAGCGAACAGGTAGAACTGCTCCTCGATCGCGAACGACCAGACGTGCTTCAGCGGCGACGGCGCGCCGAACTGTTCGAAGTACGAGACATCGGCCGCGATCTCGTGCCAGTTCGCGCTGTAGGTCAGCGCCGACACGATCGCCCCGGTCCACCGATCGATGATCTCCGGATCGCTCTCGATCGCGAGGTAGATGCTGAGGAACCCCAGCACGAGGAAGAGGGCGGGGAACAGACGCCGCACGCGGCGACCCGCGTACGCCCCGAGATCGATGCCCCCCGTGCCGTCCCACTCCTTCAACGCGATGCTCACGATGAGGTAGCTCGACAACACGAAGAAGAGATCGAGGCTGAGGATGCCACCCGGCACGATGTCGGGTCCGCCCTGAATCGACGACGGACGGGCGTGGTAGAGGAGCGGGCCCATGATGACCCAGAAGCCACGCATCCCGTCGAAGGCTGGGATGTAGCGGAACCGCGGCCGCTCGGGTGCCGTCACGAAAGACCCATCGCCGAGAGGAGCCACGGCGCGATCTCGTCGAGCCCGGCCTGGGTGAGGTGCACGCCGTCGTCGCGCAGGTCGGCATCACGGGCCTCACCGACCGGCCCGATCCAACCCGGGTAGTCGATCTCGGTGATGGACGCCCCCGTCGCGGTGACGACGGTCTCGATCGATTCCGAGACGAGGGCGTTGATCCCGTCGACCCGATCCTCGTGGTCCTCCGGGAGCAGCCCGCGGTTCAGATACGGCGACATCATCCAGTAGACGTCCGCGCCCGAGGCACCGAGCACCTCGTTGGCGACGGTGTACTCCTCGAGCACGTAGGCGTCGTACGCCGGATCGCCGATCGACGCCCAGTCCTCCACGACCCCCGGCACGATGCGGTCGGCGACGTCCCACGACGACACGTGGGCGAGGATCACGTCCGGCCGGAAGAGCTCGATGGCGGTCGGCCACGAGATGATCTCCGTGTCGGCGACTTCATGTGGAGCGACCGGCACGTTCCAGTTCGAGCAGACATCACCGACCGGCCCCTCGTCCGTCTCGTTGACCCGCTTGTCGCCGTAGCGCACGACGCCACACCCGAGATGGCTCTCGTTGAACACGACGATCTCCGCCGCCGTGTCCTCGGCGAAAACGTGGAGCGCCCAACCGATCTGCGCCATCACCGAATCGCCGACAACGAGAATCCGGGGCGCGTCGGTGTCGTCGGCGTTCAGCGCGGCGTCGTTGTCGACCCCTTCGCCCGCGTCGACGCCGGCGATGTCCTCACGCCCGAAGTCGACCTCGTCGGCTTCCACCGGGACTTCGATGATCACCTGCTCGATGTCGTTCGGGCGGTCGCTGTTGGCCCACAGGAGTCCGCCGAGGATGGCGATGATCGCGATGGACCCGGCCAGTGCGCCGTTGCGGATGTCGAGCTTCGCCCCGGTCCAGGGGAAGCGGCGCTTGGTGAAGGGCTGCTCGATCAGATGGAACGACGTGATCGCCACCGCGAACGTGATCGTCAGGTGGATCGCGAGGAGCACGTAGCCGCTCGGATCCTCGATCCCCGTCCATCGACTCGCCCGCTCGCGGGTGACGAGCAGGTAGACGGGCCAGTGGTACAGGTAGAGCCCGTAGCTGATGCGTCCGACATAGATGAACGGGCGCGACTCGAAGATGCGATGCAGGGGGCTCCACGGGGCGTCCTGGGAGAGCCCGTGGAGGATGATCGCGGACATGACCGCGGCGAGCAGGAAGCCGCCCTGGTCGAACATCCATGCGTCGCGCTCCGAGACGTTCGTGACCGCCCAGAAGAACCAGATCGTGGCGGGATACGCGAGGACGGCGACGAGCTTGCTGTTGAGGGCGCTGCGCACCGGCCCCCACATCCGCACCATCACGGCCATCGCGATGCCCACGAAGAACGCCTGCGCCCGGGTGTCGGTGCCGTAGTAGGCCCGGCTGATCGAATCGACGTCCGTGTGGACCCGTGACATCCACCAGGCGGAGAGCAGAGCGCCGGCGACGGAGGTGACGAGCAGCGCCTGACGGAAGCGGGTCGGGAACCAGCGGTGCAGGCCGATGATGAACAGCGGCGCGAAGAGGTAGAACTGCTCCTCGATCGAGAACGACCAGACATGCTTCAGCGGCGATGGGTTGTTCCACTGCTCGAAGTAGTCGACACCGCTGCCGATCTCGTACCAGTTGGCGACATAGAGCAGCGACGAGACCATCGCGCCCGTCCAGCGGGGCACGAGCTCGGGGTCGCTCAGCGCGAGGTAGATGGCGAGGAACGCGATGAGGGCGAAGAGGGCGGGGAACAGGCGCCGGACGCGTCGTCCCGCGTAGGCGACGAGATCGATCTTGTCGGTCGACTCGATCTCGTTGAGGGCGATCCCCGTGATCAGGTAGCTCGACAGGACGAAGAACATGTCCACGCCGAGGATGCCGCCCGGCAGGATGTCCGGTCCGCCCTGCACGCTCTCGGGGCGGGCGTGGTACAGCAACGGGCCGAAGACGACCCAGAAGCCGCGCATGCCATCGAGCGCGGGGATGTACTTGAACCGCTTGCGCGCCGTGGCCGCGTCAGGCGCGGTCTGGGTTGGCGAGTCGGTCACAGCAGGGCACCCTCGGCGGCGAACATGGTCCGGGTCGTGAGGACGCTAGTGGCCAGGGCGCCGCTACGAACCAGACGGCAATACCCTGCGACCCCATGGCCTCCCCGAGTCGTCGAGCGTGGTGGACACCCGACGACCGTGAGATTCTACGTCTCGCCTTCCCCGCGCTGGGAGCCCTGGTCGCCGAACCGCTCTACATCCTCGCCGACACGGCGGTCGTCGGGCGGCTCGGCACCGCCCAGCTCGGCGGCCTCGCCCTGGCGTCGTCACTCCTCCTGATCGGCCACGCGGTCTTCATCTTCCTGGCCTACGGCACCACCTCGGCGGTCGCCCGCCTGCTCGGCGCGGGCGAACACCGGCGGGCCGCGCACCAGGCGGTGCAGTCATTGTGGCTCGCCGGTCTTGTCGGTGTGGGCCTCGTTCTTGCCGGCCTGGCCGCTGGGCCGTCGCTGATCTCGGCGATGGGAGGCACCGGCGACGTCGCGACGAACGCCGAGGTGTATCTCCGGATCAGCCTGTTCGGCGTGCCCGCGATGCTGATCGGCCTCGCCGGCGTCGGCTACCTGCGGGGGCTGCAGGACACCGCCCGCCCGTTCTACGTCGCGCTCGCGACCGCGCTGCTCAACCTCGTGCTCGAGCTCGTCCTGATCTACGGCTTCGACCTGGGCATCGGGGCATCAGCGCTGTCGACCGTCGTCGCCCAATGGATCGCGGCGGGCGTGTTTGTCTGGTGGATCCGCCAGGCCGTCGCGCAGCAGGGGGTCGGCCTCCGGCCCGATGCGGCAGTCATCCGCGAAGTCGCCGGTGACGGCGTCGACCTGTTCCTGCGCACGGCCGCGCTGCGCGGGTCGCTCACCATCACCCTCGCCGTCGCCGCTCGTATCGGTGACGACGACCTGGCCGCGCACCAGATCGCGTTCGAGATCTGGAACCTGATGGCGCTGACGCTCGACGCGGTCGCGATCGCCGCGCAGGCGATGATCGGCCGCGAGCTCGGTGCGGGGGATCCCCGGCGGGCCCGTGCCCTCGGTCGCCGCATGACGCAGTGGGGCCTCACCTGCGGCGCCGCGCTCGGCGCCGCGGTGCTGGTCACCTCGCCGCTGCTCCCCCACGTGTTCACCGAGGACCGGGCGGTCCTCGGGCTCACCACGTTCCTGCTCATCCACGTCGCGCTCGCCCAGCCGGTCGCCGGTGTCGTGTTCGCGCTCGACGGCGTCCTCATCGGCGCTGGCGACCTCCGCTACCTCGCGTGGGCGATGTGGACGGCAGCCGTCGTGCTCATCGGTGGTGCGCTCGTCGTCCTCGCCGTCGACGCCGGGATCGGCTGGCTCTGGGTCTGCCTCCACGCCTGGATCACCGTCCGCGCGATCACCCTCATCCTCCGCTTCCGCACGCCCGCCTGGCAGATCACCGGCGCCACCCGGCGCTAACACACGGCGATCTTCACCAACAGGGATCTCTGGTCACCAAGGGGTCGTTCACCGAGCCCTGAGGCGGACCATTTCGACCCTTTCGTGACCAGAGATTGCCTTGGTGGGGTGTCCCCGGGGGCGTCAGGAGGACTTCTGGGCGAGGAGTTGGGCGACGGCCTTGCCGTCGGCCTGGCCCTTCGTGGCCTTCATGATCTGGCCCGTGAAGAAGCCCTGCATCTTCTTGCGGTCGCCGTCGTCAGAGCCGGTGAAGCGCGCCCATTCCTCGGGATGGTCGGCAATGAGCTGATCGACGAGGGACTCGAGCTCACCGGTGTCCATCGCCTCGAAGCCACGGGACGCCGCGTGTTCGGCCGGGTCTCCGCCCTGCTCGACGAGATCGCCGAGGATCTGCTTGGCCTGCGTGGCGCTCAGCTCGCCGGCGGACTCCATGCGGATCAGCTCCGCGAACGCCTCACCCTCGACCTTCGACCAGTCGTCGACGGCCAGGTCGTTCACGAGTCGGGTGACGACCTTCTCCGGCTCCGCACCGGCCTCGATGGCGGCCATGGCCAGCCCGTCCTGCCCGCGCTCGACCACGATCCCGACGGCGCTCGCGTCGGCACCGGAGGCCTCCAGGAGCGCGGCACGCCGCGCCGCGGGAAGCGGCGGCATCGCGGCGTCGATGGCGGCGACGGTCTCGGCGGAGGGCTCGAGCGGGACGAGATCGGGTTCCTGGAAGTAGCGGTAGTCGTCCGCATCCTCCTTCGAGCGACCGGAGGTGGTGCGTCCACCCTCCTCGTCCCAGTGTCGGGTCTCCTGGTCCGGCGCACCGTCGTTCGTCCAGAGATCGATGTGTCGGCGCGCCTCGTATTCGATGGCACGGCCGAGCGAGCGCACCGAGTTGATGTTCTTGATCTCGCAGCGAGTCCGAAGCTCGGCGGACCCGTGGGGCCGGACCGACACGTTGGCGTCGACCCGCATCGACCCTTCCTCCATCCGCGCGTCGGACACGCCGGTGGCGAGCAGGATCCCGCGCAGCTCCTCGACATAGGCCTTCGCGTGGTCGATCGTCCGCACATCCGGGCGACTCACGATCTCCACCAACGGGACGCCGGCGCGGTTGTAGTCGACGAGCGAGTACTCGGCGTCGTTGATCCGACCGCCACCGCCGACGTGGGTGGACTTGCCGGTGTCCTCCTCGATGTGGGCCCGCTCGATGCCGACCACGAAGCCGTCGCCGAGCACGACACGGCCGTCGCTGTTGGTCGGCTGGTCGTACTGGGTTGTCTGAAAGTCCTTCGGCATGTCCGGGTAGAAGTAGTTCTTCCTGGCCATGACGGAGCGGTTCACGTCGCACCCAAGGGCACGGCCCAGCCGCATCGCCAGCTCGACCGCGGATTCGTTCATCACCGGCAGCGAGCCGGGCAGGCCGAGACAGGTCGGACAGATGTTGGTGTTGGGCTCGGAGCCGAACTGGTTCGCGCACCCGCAGAAGAGCTTGGTGGCGGTGTCGAGCTCGACGTGCACCTCGAGGCCGACGACCAACTCCCACCCGTCGGGAAGGCTCGGCTCGATCGGCGTGTCGTCGGTGGCGGCAGCGGCGAAGAAGTCGGTCACGATGCACCTCCCGCGGCGGCGGCTTCGAGCACCGAGGCAACCTGGAACGTCAGCTCATCCCCGAGCGCGGGCGCAAGCACCTGCACACCGACCGGCAGCCCGTCTTCGCCGATGCCGAACGGCACCGAGATCCCCGGGTGGCCCGTGAGGTTGGACGGGATCGTGCACACGTCGTTCACGTACATCGTCATCGGGTCCGCCGTGCGCTCGCCCAGTGGGAACGCCGTCGTCGGGGCCGTCGGCGTCACGAGCACATCGACCTTCTCGTAGGCCTCGGCGAACTCGCGCAGCATCATCGTGCGCACCTTCAGCGCCTTGCCGTAGAACGCGTCGTAGTAGCCGGCCGAGAGGGCGTAGGTGCCGAGCATGATCCGCCGCTTCACTTCGGGGCCGAACCCGGCCGTGCGGCTCGCGGTGTTCATCTCCCCGGTCGTGGGGGCGTCGACCCGCAGGCCGTAACGCACACCGTCGTAGCGGGCGAGGTTGCTGGATGCCTCCGCCGGCGCCACCAGGTAGTAGGCGCTGAGGCCGAGCGTGGCGGACGGCACCGAGATCTCCTCCACCGTCGCCCCTGCCGCGGCGAGGGCGTCGACCGCCTCCTGGGTGCGGGCGAGCACGTCGGCGGAGAGCCCGTCGACCGTGCCGGCACCGCCGGAGAGCTCCCGGATGACCCCGACCCGCAATCCCGCGACGCCGCGGTCGAGCACACTCGACGCATTCGGCGCGTAGTCACGGATGGAGGTGGAGTCGCGCGGATCCGGCCCCGCGATCACGTCGAACATGGCGGCGGCGTCAGCCACCGAGCTCGCGAACGGCCCGATCTGGTCGAGCGACGAAGCGAAGGCGATCAGTCCGTAGCGGCTCACGGCGCCATAGGTCGGCTTCATGCCGACGACGCCGCAGAAGGCCGCAGGCTGACGGATCGAACCACCCGTGTCGCTCCCGATGCCGAGGGGCGTGAAGTCGGCGGCGACCGACGCGGCCGTTCCGCCGCTGGACCCACCGGGCACGCGGGTGAGGTCACGCGGGTTGTGTGTCGGGCCGAACGCCGAGTTCTCGGTGGACGAACCCATGGCGAACTCGTCGAGGTTCGTCTTGCCGACGGCGACCGCGCCGGCCGCACGGAGCCGGGTGACGACTGTCGCGTCGTAGGGCGGCCGCCAGCCTTCGAGGACCTTGGACGAACACGTGGTGGGGATGCCCCGCGTGCACATGTTGTCCTTCAGCGCGACGGGCACGCCCGCGAGCGGGCCCGGATCGTCGCCCCGGGCCACGGCGGCGTCGACCGCTTCGGCCTCCTCGCGTGCCGCGTCCGCGGTCACGAGATTGAACGCGTGGATGTCACCGTCGCCGGCCTCGATTCGGGCGAGGTGTTCGTCGAGGACGTCGGTCGCCCGACGCTCCCCGGACCGCACGGCGGCGGCGATGTCGAGGGCGCTCACGGCTCCTCCCCTAGCACCGGCGGCACCCGGAACTGCCCGGACTCGGCGACGGGGGCCTGGCCGAGCACCTCGTCACGGTCGAGCGACGGCACGACCTCGTCGGTGCGGAACACGTTCACGATCGGCAACGGATGCGAGGTCGGCGCGATGTCGCCGACGTCGAGCGCCTCGATGTCGGCGGCGTGCTCGAGGATGTCGCCGAGCTGGCCGGTGAAGAGCTCGATCTCCTCGTCGGTGAGTTCGAGGCGGGCCAACCGGGCGACGTGCTCCACATCGCCACGGGTGATTCGTGCAGACATGGAGACAGAGGATACGCAGCAGATGCCCGGACGCCCCGGGGGGTTATCGTGCCCCTCGTGTCACCCCATCCGTTTCTGAGCCCAGCCTGGATCGAGGCCGTCACCGAGATCCGTGACGAGTACCGCGATCGGATCCCGTCGTCGGACTTCCCGATCAAGGCCAACGTCACCGTCACCGATGCCCCGTTCGACGAATCGACGATCGTCGGCCATGTCGACACGAGCGGTGGCGCCATCACCCTGGAGCTCGGCCATCTCGACGACAGCGACTTCGCACTCGAGACGACCTACGAGGTCGCGCACCAAATCTTCGTGGATCGCGACCCCCAGCAACTGATGACGATCCTCGTCGGCGGCCAGGTGAAACTCACCGGAGACTCGTCGAAGATCCTCGGCCTCGCCGGCATGGCGGCCCCGCCGGATCCCGAGTCGGCGTCGACGTCGCTCGCCCGTGAAGTCGTGCGTCGGATCGACGACATCACCGCCAAGCCCGACGCCTAGGTGACGATCCGCACTCCGGTACCGAAGTCATGGAGCTCACCGGCCCGCGGGTTGGTGCCCAACACGGGAAGCGCGGGGTTGCCGTCGACGCCGAGCACCTCGAAGCCGAAGGACTTGAGGAGATCGGTCGCCTCGGTGACCGTGAGTCCGACCGTCTCGGGGACCGCTCGGGGCGCGGGTCCGGTGGACACGACGACCTCCACCACCGAGTCCGCGTCGACCCAGGCACTCGGCCCCGGGCGGAACTCCACGACCGCCCCGACGGGCACGTCCTCGGAGGGTTCTTCCACGATCTCGGCGACCAGGCGACGATCGGCTAGCACCTGGCGAGCGTCCTCGAGGTCGAGCGATTCGGGAACGGCGGGGACCTGGCGCTGTGACGGTCCGGCCGACACGACGATGTCGACGCTCGAGCCGGGTTCGACCTCGGTCTGACCGGGCTCGAGACGGACCTCGGTCACAAGGCCACTCTCGACGGTCTCGCTCTCCTCTTGGGTGACGCGACCGACCGACAGGCCGACACTTTCCAGCAGCGCCGCGGCGGACACCTCGGTCTCTCCGATCAACTCGGGTACGACCACGAGCTCCTCGCCCTTCGAGACCACGACGGTGAGAATCTCACCCTCCTCGAGCTCGGTGCCCGGCGGCGGATCCACCCGCAGCACCTCGCCCGCGATGCTTCCGTCCTGACGTCCGTCCTCGAGCGAGAGCACCCAACCGCCTTCGAGCGCGGCGCTCGAGGCGTCCTCGGCCGTGCCGCCCACGAGCTCGGGAACGGCCATCGTCGGTGTCTGATTGTCCTGGAAGGCGAAGACGGCGCCCACAACGCCGGCGATGATCGCCAGCACGGCGATGACGATCAGCGGCCAACGCCGGTCGGCGTCGTCGTCCTCCGCCGGTAGCGCGGGCACAGGCGTCGGCGGCGTCGAGGTGGAGACGGGGTCGGGCACGAGTTGTGTGTGGTCACCGGCCGACACGTCGATGGTGGGGCCGACGAGCGGGAGCACCCCGGGGCGCGGAAGATCCTCGGCGGCCTCGAGGAAGCCCCGCACGAACTCCGACGCGGTGGGCCGCTCGTCGGGGTCGATCGCTCCGGCGCGGCGCAGCGTGGCGCCGAGCGGACCGAGGTCGGGATGGGGCTCGAATGGCGTCTCGGCCCTCGCCATCAGCGTCGCGATCGCCGTGTCCGCGACGAACGGAAGCTGACCGCTCACGGCCTCGTTGACCGTCAGGGCCAGGGCGTAGACGTCCGCGGCAGGACCGACCTTCTCGCCGCGAGCCTGTTCGGGAGCGGCGTAGCGGGCGGTGCCGACCATCGAGCCGTCGGGCTCCGTCCACCCGGCCTCGGCGAGCGCTCGGGCGAGGCCGAAGTCCGCGATCCGGAGCCGTCCTCCCTCGCCGAACAGCAGATTGGCCGGCTTGATGTCGCGGTGGACCAGGCCCTCGCCATGGGCGTATTCCAGGCCGCGGGCCGCTTCGAGCCCGACCAGCAACCCCTGCGAGGTCGTGAGTCGATGCTCCGCCCGGATCATCGACTCGAGCGACCCACCACCCAGGTACTCGCTGACCAGGTACGGCACGTCGTCGTGACCCCAGTCGTACACGCCGAGCACGTGGGGATGGTTCAGCGACGCGGCTGCCTGTGCCTCGGCGCGGAACCGGCGAAGGAAGCCGTCGTCCGCGGCGAGCGCCTCGTGGAGCACCTTGACGGCGACGCGGCGCCGCAGCGTGATGTCGTCCGCCAGGAACACCTGGGCGGAGGCGCCGACGCCGATCGGCGCGACGATGCGATAGCGGCCGCCGAGCACACGTCCGACAGAACCGTCGGAGGAAGGCGAAGTCGCGGAGACCATCGCGACAACGTACAAGCCGCTCGACCACGGTCGGTGGCTCCCCCGGCACGAGATTGTCCGACGGAATCTGCGAAGATTGTCGCCGTGCAGCGCAAACAGCAGCTCATCTTCACGGCGATGATCCTGGCCGGCATCGGGTTCTTCGTCGCGGCGGGCCTGATCGGGCGGACGGACCCGCCGGACGCAGCGCTGCGAATCCCCGGAATCGAGGGGCTGATCCCCGAGCGGGGCGACGAAGTACTCCAGCAACAGCGCGTCGGCATCGACCTCGAACCCGGCTACGTGGTCCGCTCGATGACCATCTCCTCCGACGCCCGGTGCACCACGCCTGTCGAGGTCGTCGACTTCGGGCGCTACACCGAGGGCCTGAACCTCTTCATCTACCAGCCCGACGAGGGCAAGCCCGTCACGCAGCTCTCGCCCGACTCGAACTGTGCCCGGGTCATCTTCGAAGACCTCCAACGCCCGGGCGAGCTGCTCGACGTGGAGTGGTCCTTCACCGTCAACTGAGCTGATCGACGAGGGCGACCAACTCGCCCATCGCCGCGCTGGGATCCGCACCGACGACGATGCCGTGCATCCCGATGTCGCGGGCCGCCGCGACGTTGGCGTCCATGTCGTCGAGGAACACCGCCCGCTCGGGCGCGACACCCAGCTCGGCGAGCGTGTGGTGATAGATCGCCGGGTCGGGCTTGCGCATCCCCACCGCCGAGCTGTCGATCACGACGGACATGAGATCCATCGGCACGATGCTGTGCCACCCGCCGGTGTCGGACTGGGAGAACTCCTTGACGTTGTTCGTGATGATCGCCTGCGCGATCCCGCGTCCGTGGAGCGTCCGGACGGTGTCGGTGACGACGGTGCGGTCGGCCGGGTCATTGCCGAACCGGGAGAAGAAATCCATGAGGGTGAACTCGACGCCCAGCGCAGCGACGGCCGCTTCGACTGCGCCCCAGGCTTCCTTCAGCGGGATCTCGCCCCGCTCGACGCGGTGCCAGGTGTGGTCGCCGTCGAGGTGATACGGACCGAACACGGCGGTGAACACCTCATCGGGGTCCAGCGAGTGCTCCGCCGCGAGGTCGGCAACGGCATCGACCGGCCGACCCGAGAACACGCCGCCGACATCCCAACACACCGCTTCGATCATGGCGGCAGGTTGTCGGGCCCCGGCGCCGCAGACAAATCGCGCGCGGTCAGCCGTGGACGGACATCGACGAGTCGGGATTGATCTCGCGGTTGCGGCTGAAGAACCCGACGTTGAGTGCCCGGCCCGTGTAGCGGCCGACCGTGACCACCGGATCGTTGTCGTGGTCGTGGCCGCCCTCGACGGCCTCGATGAGATCCGCCATGACCTGACCGGCGACCCCGGCGTTCTTGTACTGGTTGCCGCTCGTCCCGATCGCGACATAGAAGCCGTCGAGCGCGGTGCGGTCATAGATCGGCAGCCAGTCGTCACTCACGTCGTAGAGGTCGACGATTCCCTTGCGCTCGTGGGGAACGCCGAGCTCATTGATGCGCCGGTTCGCTCGCAGCACCTGCATGTGCCATTGCTCCTCGTCGATGGAGCGGTCGTAGTCGTCGGGGTCCACGAACTCGCGCGGATCGCACGTCGCATCGACGCTGCCGAGCAGCACGTGGTTGCCGACCTCCGGCCGGCAGTAGAAGCCCACGTCGTCGTCGGCCACGACCACGCCGCTCGCCTCGAAATCGATGCCTGGCGGCGAGGGGACGTGGTGCACCTCGTGGCGCAATGCCGCGGTCTTGATGTTCATCTCGTCGAAGACGCCGGCCATCTGGTTGATGACCGCGCTGTGGGGACCAGCGACGTTCACGACGACCGGCGCTTCGATGCGGTCACCCCCCGCGAGCGTGATGCCCGTGACCCGGCCGTCGCCGCGGTCGATCGACACGACCTCGCTGTTGAACCGGAACCGACCGCCGTGCGCCTCGGCCCCCCGTTGGAGGTTGTGGCACGAGAGCTGTGGGTCGGAGACGTAGCCGCCGTTCGGCGTGTAGACGCCGCCGGTGATCGTGCCGGACGGATCGTCCCAGAACGCGGGGTCCTCGGGTCGCTTCGGCGGCCCGTACATGCCGTGGTCGAGCCACGGGAATCGGGTGGTGAGCTCGTCGAGGCCGAGGCGTTCGAACGGGATGTCGAGCTGCGCCCAGAGCTCCGCTACGCGCTCGGCCCGCGGATCGGTTTCGGATGTCATCACGAGCTGACCGCACTCGTGGTACTCGATCAGGCCGAGCTCGTCGTCCGTGCCGATGTGGTCGGCCCAGTTCGACCAGTACTGGCCACCCTCCCACGCGAAGTTCACGCCCTCCTCGGTCGAGTAGCTGAACCGGATGATGGCGCAGGAGTTGATCGTGGAGCCGCTCCCGGCGGCGGCCGCCTTGTCGACGTTGACCGTAGTATGGCCGCGCCGGGCGAGTTCGAGTGCGAGCGCGCATCCGATCACGCCCGCTCCGATGATGACGACGTCGGCCGACTCGGTGTTCGGTGTGTCGGCCACGATCAGCTCCAGCTTCCGTCGCGTGTCTGGCGGGCCATCTCGTCGAGCAGGAGCGGGCCCGGATCCTGCCAGCCCTCCGGCTTCAGGATCTTGCCGTCGTCGCGGCGGATCACCCGACCGTCGACGACCTTCTGCATGTTGGCGCCGTGGACGATGTCGAACACCCGGTCGAGGTTGAGACCGTGGCGGACCGCGGTGTCGCAGATGTAGTAGATCGCGTCCACGAGCGCGTCGGCCTGCTCCGCATGGTCGGTCGCTTCACGCAGCTCGTCGAGCTCGTCGTTCACCATCTCGGCGATGAACTCGACCGCCGTCGTGTCCATCAGCTGCGGCGTCCTGGGATTGTTGCCGTCGTTGCACGCATCGCTGAACTCCTTGACGGAGGTGGTGTAGGTCATTCGTCGTCTCCTTCGTCCGAACGGAACTCCTCGGGCAACTGCCCGGTCTCGAGCAGGGTGATGAACGCCGTCTCGTCGATCACCGGCACGCCGGCTTCCTCGGCCTTGGTCACCTTGGACGCGCCGGGTTCGGCGCCGATCACGAGGGCGAGGGTCTTCTTCGAGACACTGCCCGGCGACTTGCCGCCCCGGGCGAGGACCGCCTCCTTCGCCCCGTCGCGGGTGAAGCCGTCGAGCGTGCCGCTGACCACGACGGCTTGACCGTCGAGCGTCTTCTCGAGCGAGTCGTCGACCTGCGCGGCCTCGAGGGTGAGGCCTGCGGCCTCGAGCCTGTCGACGAGATCGCGCGCCGCGTCCTGGGCGAACCAGGCATGGACCGCCTCGGCGATGACCGTGCCGAAACCGTCGACGGCGGCGATCTCCTCGATCGACGCACCCATGATCCGGTCGATCGTGCCGAATGCCGAGGCGAGCGTCTGGGCGTTCACCTGCCCGATCTCGGGAATCCGCAAACCGAACAGCACATTGCCGAGCGGCTTCTCCTTGGACGCCTCGATCGCGCCGCGGAGATTGTCGACGGACTTCTCCTTGAAACCCTCCATCTCGAGGATGGCGTCG
>BQJV01000025.1 GCA_021604885.1 Acidimicrobiales bacterium | reverse complement strand
GTCACAACCGACGTTGGCGCCGACATGGAGCAGTGTGTGGACGCGCCCGGCGTAGGCGCGGTGGAACGCAACCCCGCCGAACGCACCGAGCTCGTGGCCGGTCGCGCCGAGGAAGAGCACCGGCGTCTCCTCCGCCAGACGTTCGGCGACCTCCAGCGCGACGGCGATGCCGGTTCCCCGCTCGCCGGCACATCGGAACCAGCCCGAGATCGGTGTGGTGAGGATGGTGAGCCGTTCGGCGTCGGCGACATTGCCGAACTCGGCGATCACGTTGGGGCAGCTCGCCGGCTCGATACGGGCGTCGAGCCGAGCGCGTACCGCAGCCCCGCCGGCGAGGGCTTCGCCGTGATGACCGGCGACCTGGAGGACGGGCTGGCCGGAGCCGAGCACGGGTGTGCGGTTCGACACGGCGAGAAGACCGAGCAGGTTGCGGGTGGCGGCCACGGCGAGTGCGCCCGGCTGGGCGTCATCGAGCGCGCCGGTCGTGCCGGTCGGGCCTGCGCCTGGCGGATCGAACGCCGACCAGCGCACCGGATCGTCCGACGCCACCGATCCGACGGCCTCGTAGAACAACGGCAGCGCTTCAACCTCGTCGCCGTCGATGGTGACGCTCCACTCCGCCGAATAGCGCTCGAACGCGACCGGCTCGAGCCGCACCGCGCCGCCGCGGGCGGTGAGTTGTTCCGCGAGCCACTCGGCCGTGCGGGCCTGGGTCTCCGTCCCGGTGCGGTGTACGCCGAAGCCGGCGTATTCCTCGACCAGACCGAACAGGTCGCCCATCAGAGCGACGACGCGGGCGCCCAGAACGCGTGGGTGCCCGACGACATCCGCTCCGGAAGCGAGATCGTCGCCACGGGTCCGCCGGCCGGATCGGCCGCGTCGAGCACGACACACTGCGAGCGGTCGTTGACCAGGTCGATCGTGAACGTGACGAGATAGCCGTCGTCCTCGGCCGCCGAGCCGTCACGCGGCGCCATGACCGTCTCGCTGGCGTAGACGCCCTCGGGAAGTCGGTAGGTCGTGAGGTCGCCGGTCTCGACGTCGTGCTTCGCGATGCCGTGGAACCCGAACCAGCCGGCCGCGGGTAGGGCGTCGTAGCTGTAGCGGTAGGGGCGGCCGCCGTAGCCGCCGTTGATCATGCCGAACTCGAGGACCTCGTCGTGCAGCGGCCCCTCGGTCGTCTCGCCCGTCTCGAGGTTGAACCGCCAGCGGTAGGGGATCGAGCGCATCGAGTGGAGGTCCAGATAGCGATAGAGGTTCTCCTCGAACGTCGCCTCCGGGCGATGCTTGGGCGAGGGGTTCTGCTGGAAGAACCCGTCGAGCACGATCTCGGTGCCGGTCGCGGTCGGGTCCTCGTAGGCGTTGATCCAGTGCAGGACGTAGGTCGGATCGGCCTCGAACCACTGCACGTCACCCCCGCCACGGGGGATCACGCCGAACCGGGTCGGAAGGTCCCGGAACAGGCGCGGTGCGTAGAACCCCGCCGCCATCGCCTCCGGCTCCCAGAACATGGGGCAGTCGTTGACGATGGCGTAGTGCTCGGTGAACGCCATGTCGTGCGGGAGCCGGGCGCCGGGGAGTTCGACGTCCTGATACGTGGTGAGCTCGCCCTCGGCGGACACCTCGCCGTAGTGCATGTAGGGCCACTCGGTCCCGTAGTTGAAGAACAGCAGCTCACCGGTGTTCTGGTCGACCTTGGGATGGGCCGAGACCCCGTCGGCCGGGAACCGCCCCTGCCAGTCCTCCTTGCCGTCGGCAGCGAGGGTGCGCGGGTCGAGCCGGTAGAGGTCGCCGCACATGTAGAAGCTGGCGAGCGCCGTGCCCCGGTGGACGACGATGTCGGTGCTCGCCGCATCCTTCATCCGGGGGCGGGCGCCGATCTGGTGCGGGGCCTTGGCGGACGCCGGCAGCTCGGCCACACCGGCCCAGAGCGACTCCTGCGCTTCGAGCTCCTCGATGAGGCCGTCGGTGCGGACGAACCGGTTGGCGTAGCGGGCCTCCCCGTTCTCGAAGGAGATCGAGTGGAGCATGCCGTCGCCGTCGAACGGGTGGTAGCGCTCGATCGGCGGGTGCAGCGGGTTCTCCGTGTTGCGCAGGTACACACCGTTGAGGTCGGCCGGGATCTCGCCTTCGACGTCGAGATCCCAGGCGTCGTACTCCACGTGTTGTGGGCGCCAGGCCCCCGATCGATAGGGATGGGAGTCGTCGGGCGGCAGCGTGTGCGGCAGCGAGTCGTGGATCTGGACCTTCATCGTCACGAGGCCCATTGCTACTACAGGTGCTGTTTCGTGGCGTCGTGTGGTCAGGTAGTGACAAAATGGCGTCAGGTCACGGAGGTTCCGCAAGGAGGAACGCATGGCCGACGCCGAATCGGTAGGACGAACGATCCTCGCCCGGGCCGGAGTCACGGTCGGAGGCGACGCCCCGCACGACATCGCCGTGCACGACGAACGGTTCTACGACCGAGCCCTCAGCGACCGTGAACTGGGGCTCGGCGAGAGCTACCAGGAGGGATGGTGGGACGCGAACGAACTCGACGAGTTCCTCACCGTCGTGCAGACCGCCGACCTCCGTTCCCTCGTGAAGCCGAACCTCGGGATGGCGCGAGCGGCGCTCGGCGCCCGGGTCCGCAACCAGCAGTCGAAGCGACGGGCCGCCGCCAACGCCCAGGCCCACTACGACATCGGCAACGACCTCTACGAGCGGATGCTGGACAAACGCATGATCTACTCGTGCGGCTACTGGCGTGAGGCGACCGATCTGGACACGGCGCAGGAGGCGAAGCTGGACCTGATCTGCCGCAAGCTCGGACTCGAGCGGGGCATGCGCCTGCTCGACATCGGCTGCGGCTGGGGCGGCTTCGCTCAGTTCGCGGCCGAGCGCTACGACGTGCACGTCACCGGCATCAGCCCGGCGCGGGAGCAGGTGGCCGTGGCTCGTGAACGCACCGCGTCGCTCCCGGTGCACATCGAGCAGATCGACTATCGGGATGTGGACGGCAGATACGACCGCATCACGTCGATCGGGATGATGGAACACGTCGGCCCCAAGAACCTCGGCACGCTCTTCGCGAAGTGCCGGGAGCTGCTCGACCCCGACGGGATGATGCTGCATCACACCATCGGGTCGAACGACTGGAAGACCGTCGGCGACCCATGGTTCGACAAGTACATCTTCCCCGGAGGCGTGCTGCCGTCACTCGGCCAGATCGCCCGCGCCGCGGAGGAACACTGGTCGATCGAGGACGTCCACAACTTCGGACCCGACTACGACACCACGCTCATGGAGTGGCACCGGAACATCTCCGGGCGCTGGCACGAGATCCCGCACTACGACGAACGGTTCCGGCGCACGTGGGACTACTACCTGCTCGGGTCGGCAGCCGGCTTCCGGAGCCGGTCCGCGCAGCTCTTCCAGATCGTCTTCACGCCGGCGCGGCAGCGACGGGACGTGTATCGGGCGATTCGCTGACGTCGGCGTCGGCGGACGGCGACGTGGACGGCCGGGCGAACGCGGTGAGGATGTACGCGGTGAAGATCGGCGCGAGCGCGCGGGTGATGTCCACGAACTGCCACCAGACCTGGCGGCTGAGGAGCAGCGCGAGCACGACGAACCCGAGCGCGCCGGCATCGAGCGAGGTCGGGTTGCGGATCACCTTCACCACGAAGACGGGGATCACGATCAGCACGCCGGCGATCACGGCCATCTCGTCCGGGTTCGCGAACCAGTTCTCGCTGGCGCCGATCATGCCCTTGAACGGGAAGCCGAACTCTTGCACTTCCTCGACGCCCGGGTGCGACTCGAGGCGGGTGCGGATGTAGAGCGCCCAGCCGCCCGCGGCGATCGACGGCACGGCGCCGGCGAGCCAGGGGATGCGGCGGGTCTTCCAGAGGCGCAACAGCAGCACGCCGGCGAGATAGAGGAACATGACTTCGCGGGCCAGTACCGCGGCGGCGAACCAGGCTGCGGCGGACCGGTCCCGGCCGTCGTCCAGGGCGAGCGTGCCCCAGATCGCGGCGGCGAACGCCAGGATCCCGGCGCCCGAGATGTCGAATTCGAAGAGGATCCCCGGATTGAGGGCGAAGGCGAGGCCGAACCAGGGTGACCCGCCGAGTTGGCGGGCGAAGCGACTCGTGCCGACCGATCCGAGCACGACCGCGGCGATGTTCGTGAGCGCCATCGTCCACAGCAGTGGCTCCGGCGGAACCAGTCCGCCGAGCCCGGCGATCGTCGGGAAGAGCATGCGCTGGGCGCGATACACCGGTCGATCGAGGTGGGCCGCGTGCTCGTCGGGATCCAGGAAGAACGGATCGACGGCCTGGAGGAAGTACATCGAGCCGTCGTGACCGAGCTCGTCGACGGTCGCGACCTCCCGTCCCAACAGGTCCTCGACATGGGCGGTCCGTTCGACGACATGGCCGCCGGAACCGAACTTGATGAGCCCGGCGATGTCGCCGCCGTGGCTGAGCAGCGAGACGAGCACGATGCCGACGCCGATGATGGCGGCGACGAGCGCGACGCGGCGGTCATGACGGTCGAACGGGAGCACGTGTCCCTTTCGGCCGTCAGGCGCGCCGCGTGAGGTCTCAAGACGACCGGCGATCCGCCGACGTCCAGTGCATGAACCAGGTCCTGTTCGGAGCCGGTCGTATCGGCCGCCTCGAGTACTTCATGTGGCAGGCAGGGCTCTTCGCGGCCTACGTCGTGGTGAACGTGGTGTTCGCCGGAAGCGACGGCGTCGTCACCGACGTCAACGAGGCCGGCAACATCTTCCTTTTCAGCCTGCCGCTGATCTGGATCCTCTACGCCCAGTCCGTGCGTCGAGCGCACGACCGCAACCACACCGGCTGGCTCGTGTGCCTGTTCTTCTTCCCGATCCTCAACATCGCCGTCTGGGTGTACCTCCAGTTCTTCGGGAGCTACGAGACCCTGAACCGATGGGGTGATCCGGCCGAGCGCCGAGCGCTCTCCGCCGACGAACTCGCGCAGGCGAAGGCGATCATCGCCCAGGAGAACGCGGCGCAGCGCGCCTATGTCGAGAAGGATCTGTTGGCCGAGGACGGCACCTTCGACATGGAGGGCCTCTTCACGTCCAACCCGGGCCTCCGCGGCGACGGACCGCCCGCGCCGAGCGGTCAGCCGGCATCGTCCACGCTGGCACCGCCACCGCCGCCACCTCCGCCGCCACCACCACCCGCGCAGCCGAGCTGACAGCAGCACGAACCGCGTTCTGTGACTGCTCAGCCACCACAGGGGTGGCCTGAGCAGTCACAGAAACGAGAGCGGGGCTAGTGGAACTGCTCTTCTTCGGTGGAGCCGGCCAGGGCGAGAGTGGAGGCGTTGCCGCCCGAGACCACGGTCGCGATCTGATCGAAGTAGCCCGCACCGACCTCACGCTGGTGCTTGACGGCGGTGTAGCCGTCACCCTCGGAGGCGAACTCGCGCTCCTGGAGGTCGACGTAGGCCGTCATGTCGTTCGCGGTGTAGCCCTTGGCGAGCTCGAAGGCGGAGTAGTTGAGCGCATGCCAACCGGCCAGCGTGATGAACTGGAACGCGTAGCCCATCGCACCGAGCTCCTTTTGGAACTTGGCGATGTCGGAATCGTCCAGGTGCGCCTTCCAGTTGAACGACGGTGAGCAGTTGTAGCTCAGCATCTGGTCCGGATACTCGGCCTTGACGGCCTCGGCGAACTCGCGGGCCTGGGCGAGGTCCGGTGTGCCGGTCTCGCACCAGATCAGATCGGCGTAGGGCGCGTAGGCCAGCGCTCGCTTGATCGGCGTCTTGATGCCGGGCTCGGTGTAGTAGAAGCCCTCGGCTGAACGCTCACCGGTGAGGAACTCCTGGTCCCGCTCATCGACATCGGTCGTGAGCAGGTTCGCCGCGAGGGCATCGGTGCGGGCGAGGACAATCGTGGGCACGCCGGCGACGTCCGCCGCGAGCCGCGCCGCGTTGAGGGTGGTCACGTGCTGCTGCGTCGGGATGAGCACCTTGCCGCCCATGTGGCCGCACTTCTTGGCCGAGCTGAGCTGGTCCTCCCAGTGGACGCCGGCGGCGCCCGCTTCGATCATGCCCTTCATGAGCTCGTAGGCGTTGAGGGGGCCACCGAAGCCGGCCTCGGCGTCGGCGACGATCGGGAGCATGTAGTCGATCGACGGGTTGCCGTCCGTCTCGCTCCATTCGATCTGGTCGGCGCGGCGCAGCGCGTTGTTGATGCGGGCCACGACCGACGGGACGGAGTTCGCGGGGTACAGCGACTGGTCGGGGTAGACCTGACCGGCGAGGTTCGCGTCACCGGCGACCTGCCAACCGGACAGGTAGATGGCGGGAAGGCCGCCCTTCGCGTACTGGATGGCCTGGCCACCGGTCATCGCGCCCAGCGCATGGACGTAGTCCATGTTGTTGATCCGGTCCCACAGCTTCTCCGCGCCCTGACGGGCCAGCGTGTTCTCGGGGGTGACGGTGCCGCGCAGACGGACGACGTCCTCGGCGGTGTAGTCGCGGGTGACGCCCTTCCACCGGGGGTTCTCGTCCCAGTCCTTCTTCAGCGCGGCCACCTGTTCGGCGAAGCTCGGGTTCATTCGTGTCTCCTGTGTGTTTCTCTCGGGTGAGATGTTCGGTCCTGGCCTCGGGCTCAGAGGAGCTCGTAGGCCGGAATGGTGAGAAAGTCGGGGTAGTCGTCCGTGGTGACGAGATCGCGCAGCAGCGTGCGGGCCTCGTCGAAGCGACCGTTCGCCCATTGGGCGGGAGCGAGGGCGGCGCGCAGCGATGCGAACTCCTCGTCGATGAGCTGATCGAGGAGCTCGTCGTCGAGGATCTGCCCGTCGGACACCTCGACCGCGTGGTGGCGCCAGCTCCACAGCTGGGCGCGGCACACTTCCGCCATCGCGGTGTCCTCGAGATGATCGTCGATCACCACGGCCGCATTGCCGGACAGCCACTCGCCGAGGTAGCGGATGACGATGGCGATGTTGGTGCGGACACCGCTGATGGTGACCGCGCCGATCGATCCGGGGAGGGTGAGCAGGTCGTCGGCCATGACGAACACGTCGTCTCGCTGACGGGCGATCTGGTTGGGACTGCTGCCGAGCACCTTGTCGAACTCGGCGCGAGCCACCGGGACGAGCCCCGGGTGGGCGATGCGGGTGCCGTCGAAGCCGTCGCCGGCCTCACGGCGCTTGTCGACCGACACCTTCCGCAGGGCGCTGGCGATCCGCTCCTCGTCCTCGCCCTCGGGGTTCACGCCCGACATGCCGCCGATGGCGTGGGCACCCCGGCGATGGCAGGTGGCGACCAGAAGCTCGGTGAACGCCCGCATGAACGGGGTCGTGACCGAGATGCGATCACGGTCGGGGAGAACGAACGACGGGTCGGCCCGGAATGTCTTGGCGACGCTGAACAGATAGTCCCAGTTGCCGGTGTGGAGACCGGTGATGTGGTCGCGCAGCTCGTAGAGGATCTCCTCCATCTCGAACGCAGCGAGGATCGTCTCGACGAGCACCGTCGCCCGGATCGTGCCGGGGCCGAGCTCGAGCCGGGATTCGGCATGGTCGAACACGTCGTTCCAGAGGCGGGCGTCGTCCTGGCCTTCGACCTTCGGGAGATAGAAGTACGGCGCGGTGCCGCGGCCGACCGCGACCTTCGCGTTGTGGAACACGCACAGACCGAAATCCACGAGGGCGGCCGCCATCGGCTCGCCGTCGACGGTGATGTGCTTCTCGTCGAGGTGCCAGGCGCGGGTGCGAACCATCAGGGTGGTCGTGTAGGGCGGCGGGGTGATCTCGCCGCGATAGGCGGCGGCGACATTGTGCTGACCGGTGACGATGTTGTCCCAGGTGGGAGCGGTTGCATCCTCGAAGTCGGCCATGAACACGTCGGCGCCGGATTCGAGCGCGGCCGTCATGAACTCGCGGGTGACCGGACCCGTGATCTCGGTGCGTCGGTTCGTGAGGTCGGCCGGGGCGCTGGCCACCGTCCAACCACCGGAGCGGATGTGGGCGGTGTCGGCGCGGAACTCGGGGCGCAGCCCGCGGTCGATGCACTGCTGGCGGGTCGTCCGGGCGTCGAGCAGGTCCCGGCGGCGGTCGCCGAACAGGGCGTGCAGCTCGCCGAGGAACGCCAGCGCCTCCGACGTGAGCACGGACGCGGTCAGAGGATGCGTGGCGGCGTCGGCGGTGGGTTCGGCAGGCGAACCGACGTGCATCGATCTTCCTCTCTGACGGCTTGGCCCAAGTTTGGGGCTGTTTTGCGCACAAAACAAGACAGGTATGGAACAAATTTCCCGGGGTGACTTCACAGGAGTCGAAAGATCTGTCATTCTTCGCTCCTCATGGCTGACGATTTCGACGGTTTGGTGCTCGGCGCCCGCATCCGCCACGCCCGACGGCGGGCCGGCGCCACACTGGCTGACGTCAGCGAGCGGGTGGGACGACCCGCCCCCTACCTCAGCCAACTCGAGAACGGAAAGGTCGAGCCGAAGCTCAGCCTGCTGGGCGAGCTGGCCGCCGCCGTCGGCACCACCACGGCTGACCTTCTCGACCCGAACCCACCGGACCGGCGCGCCGAGCTCGAGATCGGCGTCGCCCGGGCCCAGGAGGATCCGCGCTATCTCGCCCTCGGGCTGCCCCACCTCAAGCCGTCCGCCAAGCTCGGCGACGACGTGCTCGAACACGTCCTCACCCTGTGGCAACACCTCGCCGAACGCGACCCCGGCGTCCGCGAGGATGATCGCAGTCGGTTCGCGGATCACGCCCGCGCCGCGAACATGGCGCTGCGCGAGGAGATGCGCCAACGCGACAACTACTTCGTCGAGATCGAGGACGTCGCCCGGCTGGCTCTCGACAAGGCCGGCTACGGCGGGTCAGGCCCGATCAGCGAGCGCGTGCTGACCGAGGTCGCCGCGGGTCAGGGCTTCACGATCGAACGGGTCAGTTCGATGCCCCGCACCGCTCGCAGCATCACCGACACCCGTGACCGGATCATCTTCATCCCCGATCGCGGCGGCCTGCGGATCCGCCAGGCCCGCTCGGTGGTCCTGCAGACGCTCGGCCACTTCGCGCTCGAGCATCGTGACACGACGGACTTCGGCGAGTACCTCCGTCAGCGCATCGAGTCGAACTACTTCGCGGCCGCCGTGCTCGCCCCGGAGGAACCGTCGGTCGACTTCCTGCGCGAGGCGAAGAGTCAGAACGACATCTCGGTGGAGGACCTCAAGGAGGTCTTCTACATCTCCTACGAGATGGCGGCGCACCGGTTCACGAACCTCGCCACGAAGCACCTCGACATCCCGTGTCACTTCCTGCGCACCGACAGCGAAGGCGTTATCAGCAAGGCGTACGAGAACGACGGCATCCGGTTCCCGGCCGCGGCGGACGGCGGCCTGGAGGGCCAACGCGTGCCTCGGCAATGGGGGAGCCGCCAGGCGTGGAACGCCCACGGCAGCTTCCTCCTGCACAGCCAGTTCACCGTGTGCGACGAGGGCGAGTACTTCTGCACGACCTACATCGAGACCGAGACCGAACGGTCGCCCCACGCGATCTCGCTCGGGACGACCGCCGCCCATGCGTCCGCGTTCCGCGGGGCGGACACGCTGCGACGCGAGTTCGCCCGGGGCCGTGAGATCGAGCCGGACCCGCAGCTCATGGAGGAGTGGGAGGACGTCGCCTGGCCATCGGCCGCCGAGCGCAGCCACGTGCTCTCGGCGCTGCCGCCCAGCGACCGCCAGTTCAGTCCGTTCCCGGGGATCGACCTGCTCGACGTGTACCGCTTCCTCGAACGGCAGCGCCGCGGCCGTCAGTGACGCAGCACGATCACATGGTCGGTCGCGGCCGTGGCGATACTGATGACCTCACGCTGCTGATTCGTCAGCGCGACGGCGATCACGTCACGACCGGCGCGACAGAGATCCCCGCGGAGTTCCTCGCCGGCCGCGCAGACGACTACCGACGGGCGGTCGGCGGCGAGTTCGACCAGCGCCTCGGCGAGCACGATCATGAGCGCCACCGGTCGCGCCCCGACCGGCGCTTCGTCTCCCGGTGCGGCGCGCACCGTCGCCAGCGCGGCGAGGGGAAGCATCACGTCACCCAGGCGTTCCTCACGGATCACGACGAAGTCGGCGCCGAGCGCCGCGACCGGACCGCGGGAGGTCCGTCCGCCGATGGTGCGCGCGGTGACGGGTCGGCCCCGCTCGGCGAGATCGAGGAGCACGCCGGCGAGGCTGGCGTCCTCCGCTTCCTGACGTTCGAGCCAACGCCGGCGGGCCCGTTCGGCCGCGGCGGCGTCCACGAGCCCCTCCGCGATCCAGCCCGCGAGGCCGGCCAACGGGTCGTCCGGTGTCAGCGGCTCGGGCTCGAGCGGAGAATCGGCATCCACGAGGGCCGAGGGTACCGGTACCCTTTCGGGTGAACCCATGAGCGACACCCCGATCACCATCCGCATCCCGGGCAACCATCTGATGGGCGCGCTGCTGGGTGAACACGACCGACACCTGCGCCGTGTCGAAGAGGCCTTCCCCGACACGGATGTGACGGTGCGGGGCAACGAGGTGCACCTGTCGGGTCCGTCCGCGTCCGTTGTGCAGACGCTGTTCGAAGAACTCGTCGTGCTCGCCGAGAAGGGACAGCGACTCGACGAGCGTTCGCTGGACCGCACGATCGACATGGTCCGCCGCGACGAGAAGCCGTCGTCCGTGTTCACCCACGAGATCCTGCGGGCCGACCGGGGCAAGATCATCCGCCCGAAGTCGAGCGGGCAGAAGACCTATGTGGAGGCCATCGACAGCAATGTCGTGACGTTCGGCATCGGCCCGGCCGGCACCGGCAAGTCGTGGCTCGCCGTCGCGATGGCGTGCGCCGCACTGCAGTCCGGCTCGGTCGAGCGCATCATCCTGACCCGCCCGGCGGTCGAGGCGGGCGAGCGACTCGGTTTCCTGCCCGGCGACCTGATGGCGAAGGTCGATCCGTACCTGCGTCCGCTCTACGACGCGCTGCACGACATGGTCGGTACCGATGGCGTGGAGCGACTCATGGAGCGGGGCGTCGTCGAGGTCGCGCCGCTCGCGTTCATGCGGGGTCGCACCCTCAACTCCTCGTTCATCATTCTCGACGAGGCGCAGAACACCTCGCCCGAGCAGATGAAGATGTTCCTCACCCGCATCGGATTCGGCTCGAAGGCGGTGGTCACCGGCGACATCACCCAGGTTGACGTGCAGACGGGCCGCAGTGGGCTCGATGGGCTCGAACCCATTCTCGGCCGCATCGACGGGATCGGCTTCGTCCGGCTGACCGGCCGCGACGTCGTGCGCCACCGCATCGTGCAGGACATCGTCGACGCCTACGAGAAGGCCGCCGTGGATGACTGACGGCGGGCCGGTGGTCGTCGCGGTGGACGAACAGTCCGACGTCGTGATCGACCTCGCTCGTTGGCAGACCCTCGGACGCGACGCGCTGGTGTCGTGCGGCGTCGACGCGGGTGAGTTGAACCTGCTGTTCGTCGACGAGGCCGAGATGACGCTTCTCAATCGTGAGCACATGGGCGAGGACCGCCCGACCGACGTGCTCTCGTTCCCACTCGACGCCGCCGACCCGGACGGGTCGGCGCTCGGGGACATTCTTCTCGGAGACATGCTTCTCGGAGACATTGTCGTCTGCCCGGCCTACGCCGCCCGCCAGGCCGGCGACCACGCGGGTGAGCGCGGCCACAGCGGCACGGTGGACGACGAACTGGCCCTCCTCATCGTGCACGGCGTGCTCCACGTCCTCGGGCATGACCACGCCGAGCCGGCCGAGACCACGGCCATGCAGGCCGAGGAGCAGCGCCTCCTCGATCGCCACCATCGCGCGGGACGCCACGCATGACCGGCGGCCTGCTCCTCGGCATCGTCACCGTCGCCCTCGTCACCCTTTTCGCCGCCTTGGTCGCCGCCGCGGAGACCGCGCTCACGCGAATCAGCCATGCCCGCGCCGAATCGCTCGCGGCGGAGGACCCGGACGGCCGCAGCGCCCTCGCCGATCTCCTGACGGATCGCGAGGGCACCCTGGCGCCACTCCTGCTGCTGCGGGTGGTGTTCCACCTGATCGCCGCCGCGGTGGTCACCGTGATCGTCTTCGATCGCGTGGGTCCGGGATGGGTCGCGCTCGCGGTCGCGGCGGAAGTGATCGTGCTCTACGTGTTCGCGGAAGCGATGCCGCGTACGTGGGCGCTCCAGAATCCAGACGTCGCGGCGCGGCGGGCGGCACCGATCGTGCGCATCGTTCTCGTCATCGCGCCGCTGCGTTGGGCGAGCCGCCTCCTCAACGGCATCTCGAACGTGTTGCTGCCCGGACCGGCCCGGCCCCCGGTGATCACGGAGGACGAGCTGATCGCGCTGACGGGCGCGGCCGCGGCCGGCGCGTCGATCGAGGACGAGGAACGCGAGCTGATCGAGTCGGTGTTCGCCTTGGGCGACACGATCGTGCGGGAGGTCATGGTGCCGCGCACCGACATGATCACCGCTGATGCGGCCAGCACGATCACCGAGGTGCTGGACCTCGCCATCGAGAAGGGCCTGAGCCGGCTGCCGGTGTGTGGGACGGGGATCGACGACATCGTCGGCGTCTGCCTCGTGAAGGACCTCACCCGTTCCGAGCGGGCCGGCAAGGGCGATCGCCCCGCCCGCTCCCTGATGCGCCGGCCCCGCTTCGTGCCGGAGACCAAGCACGCCGACGCGCTGCTGCGCGAGATGCAGGCCGGCCGTCACCATCTGGCCGTCGTCGTCGACGAGTACGGCGGCACGGCCGGCCTCGTGACGCTCGAGGACGTCGTCGAGGAGCTCGTGGGCGAGATCGTGGACGAGTACGACGTCGAGGAGCCGCTTGTCGAACCGCTGGCCGGTGGCGAGGCGCTCGTCCACGGGCGCATGCCTGTCGATCAGCTCAACGCCCTCGTGGCGTCACAGATCGAGGAGGGCGATTGGGACACCGTGGGCGGTCTCATCTTCAACACGCTGGGGCACGTACCGTCCGTCGGCGAATGGATCGAGGAGGGTGGTGTGCGTCTCCGGGTCGAACGCATGGAGGGGCGCCGGATCACACGCGTTCGTCTGACCCCGGTCGACCACGAGGTGGCCGCCGATGGCTGAGCATCGATCAGGCTTCGTGACCCTCGTCGGCCGACCCAATGCGGGCAAGTCGACACTGTTGAATCGGATCCTCGGCCACAAGGTGTCGATCGTCTCGGACAAACCGCAGACCACGCGCACCCAGATCCGCGGGGTGCTGACCACCCCGGAGGCGCAACTCGTCTTCGTCGACACGCCAGGCATCCACAAGCCGCGCACGGCGCTCGGCACGAGCCTGAACGCGACCGCGAACCAGGCGACGACCGAGGTCGACGTCGTGTGCTTCGTGCTCGACGCCACGGCCCCCTACGGCCGCGGCGATGCGTTCATCGCCGACCGGCTCCCGGCCGACGCTGTCATCGTCGTCACCAAGGCGGACCTCGCGTCACCGGACCAGGTGCTCGCCCAGCTCCAGGCGACGTCACACCTGGACGCCCAGGCGTGGTTCCCGGTCTCCGGCACGACGGGCGAGGGTGTCGACGCGCTCGTCGATCATCTTCGCGAGCGCATGCCGGAGGGGCCGCAGTTCTACCCGGACGATGTCATCACGGACGTCCCCGATGCGTTCTGGGTCGCCGAGCTCGTCCGCGAGCAGCTTCTCGCCGTCACTCGGGAGGAACTCCCGCACTCCATCGCGACGCGGGTGACCGAGTGGGAGTGGCCCCGGGTGCGGTGCGAGATCATCGTCGAGCGCGACTCCCAGAAGGGCATCGTGATCGGGAAGAAGGGCGAGAACCTCAAGCAGGTCGGCATCGCCGTGCGAGCCCAGCTCCCCGACGAGGTGTATCTCGAGCTCTTCGTGAAGGTCGAGAAGAATTGGCAGCACCAGGCGCACTCCGTGGAGCGCCTCGGTTACTGACGCGACGGGTCGTCCGGCGTCTCGTCGCCGTACTGCTCGGCGTACGCGAGCCAGTCCTTGAGCCAGGCCGAGTAGGCGGCCTCGTCCGGTTCGCCGGTCACGGGATCGATGGCAGACGGCAGCGGCGGCGGGCCGCCGGCGCTGGCGCTGGCGACCGGTTGCGGCGCGGCGACGGGGGCGTGGATCGCGGTCGGCGTGGGTTCGACCGGATCGAACGGGTTGCCGGCCATGTCGGAGAACGGATCGTCCGGTATGGCCGCCGCGAACAGGTCGGCGGCCGGTGACGGATGGGAGATGGGGGCGACGTCGGCGATCGGATCGGCGAGCGGCGCGGGCGTGCTGAACGACTCGAACAGGCTGGGTTCCTCGACCGGAGCGTCGTCGAAGAGGTCGGCGCCGTCGTCCTCCCACTGTTCCTCACGGGAGAGGAACGGATCCTTCGATCCGGCGGGGAACGGGTCGGCGGACGACGGATCGGCCCAGTCGCCGAGCTCGGGGTCGGCGCCGCTCAGGGGCACCGCGGCGAACGGGTCGGACGAGAAGCCGATCGGGTCGTCGAGCGGGTCGGGCTCGGAGCCCTCGATGCCGGGCAGGGTCGTGGAGATCGGCGCCCGGCGGGGGAGCGTGCTCGACGGGCCGGAGCTGATCTGGGGCTGGGGTGTCGTCTCGGGAATCGGCAGGTCCTCCAGGCGCTGGCGCATCTCCTCGAGGATCGCCCGGTTGTCGGCGAGACGCGCCGAGCCGGCTTCGTCCGGATCCTGACGCTGGAGTCGCATCGATACCAGGCCCATGACGAGCAGGGACCCGACTCCGGCGATGGCCCAGGTGACCGGGTTGTCGACGTCGCTGCCGGCGAGGAACGCGTGGTAGCTGCCGCCGATCATCGCGGCGAACGACGAGAAGTGGACCGCCCGCCAGACCGTGTTGTTCATCCGAGCTCGCAGAAGCGAGGTCACTTCGACCGCGATGATGAGGTACGCCGCGATGATGCCCCAGGCGATCGCCTCGGGCTTCCAATCGCTCGCCCCGGGGACGAAGAGCTCGCGGGGGCCGAAGTCGACATAGCCGTCGGCCCAGAGGGTGAGGATGTGGGCGATGAGGAAGACGACGGAGACGCCGCCGAGGAAGCGGTGGAGATCGAGGAACCAGGGGCCCGTGCGGGCGCGGATCTTCTTCGTCGACAGCAGGAGACCGAAAACGACGGAAGCTGTCGCCGTCGTCCACGTCATCATCCCGGCGGCGCGGGTGGCATACCACCACACTTGTTCACTCACGGCGTCTCCCGTCGGCACGAACCACGGGAATGGGAGGATTTGCCGAGAGGAAGCCTGTTCAGCGGTCCGTCGCCCACCGGATCACGGCGGCGACACCGAACCCGGCGAGCAGTGCGGGGGCCGCGCGGCCCGCGACCATCGCCGCCTTTGCGAGGATCTCGGCCTGCGCCGCCGTCGCGCCGACGACGGTGACGGACTCGATCGTCGGTTCCACAGAGGCCCCGGACCGGGGGTCGACGAGATGGTGGTGCGTGGCGCCATCGACCTGCCAGCGCCGCTTCGTGAT
>BQJV01000024.1 GCA_021604885.1 Acidimicrobiales bacterium | reverse complement strand
CGGCTTCCCGAGCCGGTCGATGAAGATGTTCGCGAGCCGCAGATCCCGATGGGCGATGCGTTTCGAGTGGAGTTGGCTCACCATCCGCCAGGTCGCGTCCAGCGTCTGGTCATCGATGTCGGCAACATGGTCCGCGGAACGGCCGTCGAGACGTTCGTACGCCAGCACCATCCCGTCCACGCCGGCCTCCGCGACACCGATGATCCGCGGCGTCGCCACACCGAGCGCCGCCGCCTGGAGTGACACCAACGCCTCGTGCTCGACGGAGCGGCGGACGGAAGCGAACGGGAGACGATCCCCGCTGAGTCGGAAACGCAGCCAGCGATAGAGGCGGAAGAGCAGATCGGCGCTGCGCTGATCCCGGCCGAGCGCCTTGATGAAGACCCGTTGACCGTCCGAGGAGACGGCCTCCCACGGCGCCGACCCACGCGCGTCCACCGACATCGGCTCCACGCGGTCGAGTTGGAGACCGACGGCGTGAAGCCCTCGGAGAATGTCCAGCTCGTCGGGCGCCAGATCGTGACGGCCGAAGATCAACAACAGGAGCGACGCGGTGATCAGGCCGACACCGACATCGGTGATCAACCCCAGGGCCGGAACCCCGGCCGTGAACGTCGACACGATCGCGTAGGACCCGACCAGCACGCCGAGTCGGCGATTGAGTCCACGGGGGAGGTACGACGATGCCAGCCCCAGCATCGCGACGGACCCAGCGAGGAGCGGATCGCCCGGGTGCACGCGACCCGCAGCGTCGTAATAGCGGAGAAAGACCCCCTCGATGTCGAAGGCGGCAGCCACCGGTTCGTCGATCACCGCAGTGACCAGCTCTCCCGCGACGATGCTCAGCCCGGCGGCGATGCCGAAGCCTGCGCTCAGGAGAAGAAAGCGCCGGTACCGGGTGGTGAGGAGCATCCAGCCGAGCGCCAGGGCCACAGAGCCGGCGACGACGACCGCCAGCGTCACGGGCGGCACGTCACGGGCCCAGCTCGGGAGATCGTCCATCAACGCCTGGCCGTCGTCACGCAACCCGAGGAACGCCGTGTCGAAGAGGTTCGCGATGAGGAGGCCGATGCCCACCAGGCCGAAGGCGATGACGAGCCTGAGCACATCGACCGGCGAGCGAACATGGCGCCGGTGCGGGTGGACCGCGGGCACCGTGAGGCCCTCACGCACGACCGGGGGTTCCGTCGGAGCAATGACGTTCACGATGCGCACCGGCAGTCGGGGTGGACATGGCGATTGAGAAACGCCCACCACAGGAAGACGGCGAAGGCGGTGCCCAAGGCGGCGCCCGCGACGACGTCGAGCAGATTGTGCTCGCCGTAGTAGAGCCGGGCGATCCCGACCACGAATGCCCACACGATCGGCACCGGGCGCCATCGAGGCGGCAGGAACGCGCTCACGAGGATCGCGAGCGCGAACGCCGTGGTGGTGTGCCCGGACGGGAAGCTCAGGCCGTCGAACGCCGACCCCCGGACGTCGATCTCGGGACCGATGGAGGTGAACGGACGCTCCCGCTCGACGAGCTGCTTCACCAGTCCCTTCTCGATCCCGAGCTTGAGCGGAAGGACCAACGCGAACGGGACCGCGTGGACCCAGCGACCGGTGGCGCGAGCGATGAACAGGCCGGCGACCACCGGCGCGAACAGCACGCCGACTTGTTGGAGCACCCACATGGCGGGCTCGAACCAATCGGGCCACCCGTTCACGAACTCGAGCGCGGAAACCTCCCAGGCCGGCACCGAGCCGTCCCACGCAATCGCCGATGTGACCACCAGGACGAGAAGCGACAGTGCAACGGTCGCGAGCATCGCGGTCGTCCCCACGGCGTGGCATATGACGAAGCCACGCGGCACGTCGGTCTCGAGAGGTGGTGATGCCGTCATGTGTCCGATCAACCCCGAGGCTGACAATTCCTTGTCCAAACGTTGCCGAGCGGACACATCCGTCCGACCGGCGGCGCTCAGTCGAAGACGATCACGCCGCGGATGTTCTTGTCGTCGCGCATGTCCTGGTAGCCCTCGTTGATCTGATCGAGCGTGTAGGTCTGGGTGACCAACTCGTCGAGCTTGAGCTGACCGGCCTGATACATCGAGAGCAACTGCGGCACCGCTTTGCGGGGCGAGTCCGACCCATAGATGGTCCCCTTGATCTCCTTGTTCATCATCGCGAACTCGAAGAGATTGAGCTGCACATCCATCTGCGCCATCGGCGCAAGGCCCGTGACCACGATCGTGCCGCCCTTGCGGGTGAGGAACTGGGCCGGCGCGATCATGTCGCCGGTCACGACGCCGGGCGAGAGGATGACCTTGTCGGCCATCACCCCCATGGTGAGGCCGCCGACGAGCTCCATCGCCTCCTCCATCGACGAGGCGGTGTGGGTGGCGCCGAACTCCGTGGCCTTCTCCCGCTTGAACTCGGCGGGGTCCACAGCGACGACGTTCTTTGCGCCGGCCAGCTTCGCTCCCTGGAGCGCGTTGCTCCCGATGCCGCCGCAGCCAACCACCACGACCGTGTCGCCGGCCGTCACCTCGGCCCGGTTGACCGCGGAGCCGTAGCCGGTCGCCACACCGCAGCTGACGAGTGCGACCGGAATGAGATCGAGGTCCTTGTCGACCTTCACCAGCGAGTCCTGGCCCACGAGCATGTGCTCGGCGAACGTGCCGAGCTTCGCCATGCAGTAGATCCCCTCGCCGTCCGGATCGGTGTGGGCGCTGCGACCGTCCGTGATCATGCCGCGGCCGAGCGTCCCCATCCCCTGGTCGCAGAGGTTCTGCATGCCCGATGCGCACCAACGGCACTTGCCACACGCCGGCACGAACGAGACGGCGACATGGTCGCCGACCTCGAAGTCAGTGACACCGTCGCCGACCTCGATGACGACACCGGAGCCCTCGTGGCCCCCGATACAGGGGAAGATCGAGTTCTCCGGATCCGACGAGAACATGTCGCCGGTGAGCAGGTGCTCGTCCGAATGACACAGGCCCGCGGCGTGACTCTTGACGAGCACCTCGCCGGTCTTCGGGCCGTCGAGGTCGACCTCGGTGACCTTCCACTCCTCGCCGACCCCGTAGAGCACTGCTGCGCGCGTCTTCATCGTCCATCCCCCTGTGCGTCGCGTGGAGCCAGAACGTACTCGGCTCAGATCGTGCTCGTCATACCGCCGTCGACGGGGAGGACGATCCCGGTCACCGCGGCGGCCGACTCGGAGAGGAGGTAGGCGACTGCGCCGGCGATCTCCTCGGGCTCGATGAGTCGACCGATCGGACGCTGGTGCCCCGAGAACTCGTCGATGTCGGTGTCGTACGCGGCCGCTGAGGCTTCGAGGATCGCCGTGCGCGTGGAGCCCGGCGCGATGGCGTTCGCCGTCACGCCGGTTCCCGCCAGGTCGATCGCGAGCGAGCGGACCAGGCCGACGACGCCGTGCTTGGCGGCGACGTAGGGCGCCATGTTCTCGAGTCCGATGACCGCGGCGGTCGACGCGACCCCCACGAACCGCCCCCGCCACGGCTCCGGGCTCTCGAGGATCGCCGGGATCGCGGCGCGGGCCGTGTGGAACACGCCGCGCAGATCGATGTCGACAATCGCGTCCCACTCGGCGTCATCGACCTCCCAGAGCCGCCGCCCGGCAGCAAAAACGCCGGCGGTGGCCACGGCGGCATCGAGCCGACCGTGGAGGTCGACAGCGGTCTGAACCGCGGCGCGCATCGCGACCTGATCGCGCACATCTGCCACGACGGCGGTCACGTGATCACCTCCGGCTGCGGCCACCGCGTCGAGCTGGGCGCGGGTGGCCATCGAGTACGGGATGGCGTCGACGTCGGCACAGACGTCGGTGGCCACGACGGACCAGCCGTCGGCGACGAGGCGGCCGACGATGGCCGCACCCATGCCGCGGGCGGCGCCGGTGACGAGGGCGACAGGACGATTCACGGTCGCCAGCGTCGCAGGAACGCGGCCGGTGTGCGACTACCCACCGAGAATCTGGCCGACCGCGTCCTCGACGAGGGCCGCGAAGAGCACCTCCCCTTCTCCTGCGCTGGCCCCTCTCGGGTCACCGAGCACGCCGTTGGCGGCGACCGCTCGCACCCCGGACTCCATCATCTGCGGCAGCAGGGTCTCCAGCGGTTCGGTGTTGCCGGGCTCGGCTCGTTCGACGTGCACGACCTCGGGCGAGAGGTGCAGGAGCAGCGAGGTCTCGGTGCGGCCCGCGTGCGCATCCGCATCGGGCAGGCGGATGCTCCACACATCGAGGGGACGGCCCTCGGACTCGCAGGTGGCCGCCGCCGCTCGCAGTGCGTACGCGTTGCCACCGTGACCGTTGATGACGACGACCCGGGCGAACTCGGGGCCGGCGGTGCGCACGATCTCGACAAGGACATCAGCGAGCACTTTCGTGCCGATCGACAGCGTCCCCGCGAACCCGGCGTGTTCGCCCGACGCCGTGATGCCGATCGGCGGCGCCACGACGAGGTCGTCGCCACGGGCGGCGACTGCGTCGGCGACCGCCACGGCGATCCGGGTGTCGGTGTCGAGCGGCAGGTGGGGCCCGTGTTGCTCCGTCGCGCCGAGGGGGAGGAGCAGCGTGCGCGGCCCGCCCTCGAGTTCGGCGGTCGTGGCCGGGGCGAGCCGCACGTTCAGTCGCAGCCGGCGCAGGTACCGACCAGGTCGAGGCGGTGCGACTCGACGGTGAAGCCGGCGTCGTCGGCGATTCGGTGCAGAGCCCGGTCGAGACTGGCCTCGGTGCGCGCGGCGAGCGAGAAGTCGATCACGTCACCGCACGACGAACAGATGAGGTGATGGTGGTGTTCGGTGAGGCGCTCGGCGAGTTCGTACCGGGCGAACTCGTCGTTGGTGACGATGCGGGTGACCACACCCGACTCCTCGAGAACTGCGAGGTTGCGGTAGGCGCTCGACTGGGCGAGACCGTCGTCCATGTCCAGGATCTGGTGGATCGTCACCGGCTGCCCCGCGTCGCGCAACGCCGCCACGAGCGCGCGCCGGCCCCGCGTGTAGCGCTGCTCCGCACGTTGGAGCAGTGCACTGATCTCCGTGTCGAGGTCGTCGTCGGCCATGTCTCTAGTGCTGGTGATGGTGGTGGGGATCGTCCAGGATCAATCGATCGCCGACCCGGATGAACCGGCCGCCGAACGCATGAACCAGATTGTCCTCGGTGAGGACCTCGTCGGGCGAACCGACCGCGATCGCGTGCTTGTCGACGAGGAGCACCTGGTCACAGATGCGGGCGTCGTCGAGATCGTGGGTGGTGACGACGACCGATCGGCCTTCGGCGAGTTCGTCGCGGATCACGTCGAGGATCAGCCCTCGGGAAGTGACATCGAGGCCCGTGACGGGCTCGTCGAGCAGAAGCAGGTCGGACCGCTGAGCGATGCCCTGGGCCACGAGCACCCGCTGGCGCTGACCCCCGGAGAGGTCGTGGAGTTGACGAGGCGCGAGATCTTCGATCGCGAGCCGGCGCATCGAGTCGGCCAAGGCATCCCGGTCCGCCGCACCAAACCTGCGGAGAAGCCCCAGCGACGGATAGCGGGCGAGGCCGATCGTGTCGGCGACCGTGATCGGAAGACTGCGGTCGACCTCGGTCGCCTGGAGCACGAGCGCCGGCGCGGCACCGTCGTAGCGGATGGTGCCCGCCGCCGGCGTGACGAGGCCGGCGATGGCGTTGAGCAGGGTCGACTTGCCCGAGCCGTTCGGGCCGATCACGGCGAGCGATCTCCCCGCGGGGAGATCCAGATCGACGTCGGTCAACGCGACCGCGTCGCCGTAGCGGACCTCGAGGTCTCGGATGGCGAGCGCAGCCGACATGTACTCGATCCTAGCGTATTGAAAACAATTCTCATTCTGATAGCGGAACCCGCAGTCCCGGGGATAGGGTTCGACGGAACTGATAGTCATTCCCATTCTTGGAGAAGCCTGTGCGTCGTCTTTCCCACATCATCCTTCCGCTCCTCGCCTGGGTGCTCCTCGGGTCCGCGTGCGGTGACGACACGGACACCGGTGCCGACGGCCGGCCGACCGTCGTCGTGACGACGAACATCCTCGGTGACGTCGTCACCCGGCTCGTGGGCGACGCGGCCGAGGTCGTCACGATCATGCCGGTGGGCGCCGATCCCCACGACTTCCAGGCATCCGCGCGTCAGGTCGACGCGATCCGCTCTGCCAACGTGTTGATCGTGAACGGAGCGGGCTTCGAGGAGGGACTCCTCGACGTGATCGAGGGCGCCGAGTCCGATGGTGTCGCCACCTTCGAAGCCATCAGCGCGGTACCGACGGTCGAGTTCGGCGAGCACGACCACGACGACCACGACGAGGACGCCGACCACGACCACGAAGGCGACGACCCGCACTTCTTCACCGATCCGGCTCGTATGGCCCTCGCCGCCGAAGCCATCGCCGACTTCCTGATCGCCAACGTCGACGGCCTCGACGCGGAGGCTGTCGAGGCCACGGCCGGCACCTACGTCGCCGAACTCGAGTCGCTCGATGCCGAGGTCGAGGCGTTGGTCGACCGCATCCCCGCGGGCGATCGCATCCTCGTTACCAGCCACGAGGTCTTCGGGTACTTCGCCGAGCGCTACGGCTTCGAGGTCGTCGGGGCCGTGATTCCCGGCGGATCGACGACTGACGGAGCCAGCGCCGGCGCGCTCGCGGAACTGACCGCGACCATTGAAGCCGAAGGGGTCGACGCGATCTTCGCCGACACCTCCTCGTCGTCGGAACTGGTCGAGACGCTCGCCGACGAAGTGGGCGACATCGAGGTCGTCGAGCTCTTGTCCGAGTCACTCGGGGACGCTGATTCCGACGGCGCGACCTATGTTGCAATGATCCGCACCAACGCGGAACGCATCGCCGCCGCACTCGGGAGCTGACCCCACGGCCATGATCGAGTTCTTCACCGACGCCTTCGAGCCCGCATTCATGCAGCGGGCACTGATCGGTGGACTCGTCGCGGTCGTCGCCACGTCGCTCGTCGGCACATGGGTCGTGCTGCGCGGGTTGGCCTTTCTCGGCGACGCACTCGCCCACGGCGTCATCCCCGGCATCGCGCTCGCGGTGCTGTGGGGGTTCAGCCCGATCATCGGCGCATTCGTGGCTGCCGTCGTGATGAGCGGACTCGTGAGCGTGGTCTCCGCTCGCTCGACCGTGCGGGAGGACACCGCGATCGGACTGCTGTTCGTCGGCATGCTCGCCCTCGGGATCGTGATCGTGTCGCGGGCCCGGTCGTTCACGACCGAGGTGACCGCCCTGTTGTTCGGCGACGTACTCGGGGTGACCAATGACGACATCCGTGGTCAGGCGATCGCGACAGGCATCGTCGTCGTGGTGTCGGTCGTCCTCCACCGCCCCTTCCTCGCCCTCACCTTCAACCGGGCCAAGGCGCAGACCCTCGGGATGCGCCCCGCCCTCGCGCAGACCGCGCTGCTTGCCCTCCTGGCGCTGAGCATCGTGGCAAGCTTTCAGGCGATCGGGACGCTGCTCGTCTTCGGCCTCCTGGTCGGGCCACCCGCGACCGCTTCGCTTCTGGTCCGCCGGGTGCCCGCGATCATGATGACCTCGATCGCGTTCGGCTCCCTTGCCGTGGTCGCCGGCCTCGTCGTCAGCTTCCACCACGACACCGCGGGCGGCGCGACGATCGCCGGCTTCTCGGTACTGCAGTTCTTCATCGTGTTCACGATGCGAGAGATCCGGGGATCGCTGCGCCGTCCGACCGCCGCTCCGGCGTAGCGCCGTCGGCGAGCCCACCGGCGCCGTCGTCTGGCGCCGCGGCCGCCGGGTCTGAGACAGTCACGTCATGCATGTCGACCTGACGGCGGACCAGAAGGCCCTCCAAGCCGAGCTCCGCGACTACTTCACGACGCTGATGACCGATGAGGTCAAAGCCTCCATCCGCAACGACGAGCTGAGCGCGAACGAGCCGTATCGCGAGTTGATCCGCAAGATCGGCGCCGACGGGTGGCTCGGCGTGGCGTGGCCCGAGGAGTACGGCGGCAAGGGCTACACGCCGGTCGAGAACTACATCTTCTTCAACGAGGCACAGAAGGCCGGGTGCCCGATCCCGTTCCTGACGACGAACACGGTCGGGCCGACGCTGCGCAACTTCGGCACCGAGGACCAGAAGAACGAGATGCTGCCGAAGATCCTCGCCGGCGATCTGTTCTTCTCCATCGGCTACTCCGAGCCGGGGGCGGGTTCTGACCTCGCGTCCCTCCAGACCAAGGCGGTGAAGGACGGCGACGAGTGGATCATCAACGGCCAGAAGCTCTACACATCTCTCGCCTGGGACGCCGACTACGTCTGGCTTGCGGCGCGGACCGATCCCGAGGCGCCGTCACACAAGGGCATCACGATCTTCCTCGTACCGACGGATGATCCCGGCTTCTCGATCACGCCGTTCATCACGATGGGCACGACCAACACCACGGCGACGTTCTACGACGACGTGCGCGTCCCCGAGACGGCCGTCGTCGGCGAGGTCAACGGTGGCTGGAACCTGATCACGAACCAGCTGAACCAGGAACGGGTGTCGCTGTGCGCCGCGGGCGGTATCACCAACACCGTCAACCAGATCATCGACTGGTGCCGCGAGACGGAACACCCCGAGGGCGGCCGGGTGATCGACCAGCAATGGGTGCAGGTGAAGCTCGCCGAGATGCGAGCGCGCGTCCGCTTCCTCGACCTGCTGAATTGGAAGGTCGCCTACAACCAGACCACAGGCGCGTTGAACCCGGCCGTCGCGTCCTCGGTGAAGGTCTGGGGATCGGAATCGATGCACGTGATCTACAAGGAGGCCACGGAGCTGTTCGGGGCGCTCGGCGCCCTCCGTCCCGGGTCCCCCGGCGCGATCCTTGCGGGCCGGATCGACGAGCTCTACCGCGGCGTGTGGATCCTCACCTTCGGTGGCGGGACCAACGAACTGCAGCGGGACATCATCGGCTGGGCCGGGATGGCCCTCCCCCGCGAGAAGCGCCGGAAGTAGCGAGGAGCAACCATGGACTTCAATCTCGACGAACAAGAGCAGGCCGTCAGTGACCTGGCGAACCAGATCCTCGGCGACAAGATCGACCACGACCGCCTCAAGGAGATCGAGGGAGGCGACGCGTGGTTCGCGACGGCCGAGTGGTCGCTGCTCGCCGAGGCTGGGTTGACGGGCATCGCGCTGCCGGAAGCACACGGCGGTGGCGGCCTCGGGATCATCGAGGCCGGGCTCGTGTGCGAGGCCGTCGGTCGTCATGTCGCGCCGGTGCCGATGCTGCCGACCACGCTCGCCGCCATGACCGTCGCCGAGTTCGGCGACGACGCACTCGCCGCCCAGCTGCTGCCGGGGGTGTGCGACGGATCCCGCGTGCTCACGGTCGCGATCGCCGAGAGCCTCCGCGAGGACCTCGCGAAGCCGGGGCTCACCGCCGACGCGGACGGGGCCCTCACCGGCACCAAGTCCGTGGTGGAGTTCGCGGCCCACGCGTCGCACGCCGTCGCCAACGCGATCGGTCCGGACGGTGTCGGCCTTTACCTCGTCGACCTGTCGGCGCCGGGTGTCACCACCGAGACCGGCAGGTCGACGCGCAAGGAGCCGGTGGACGAGCTGACCTTCGCGGGCGCGCCCGCCACCCTTCTCGCGGCGGGCGAGTCGGCCGTGCGCTGGTTCGAGGCGCGCTACCTGGCGATGGTCTGCGCGACCCAACTCGGCGTCGTCGAAGGCCAGCTGCGGCTCACGGCCGGCTACGCCAGCGAACGCGAGCAGTTCGGCCGACCGATCGCCACGTTCCAGGCCGTCACGCAACGACTCGCCGACTGCTTCATCCAGGTCGAGGGGCTGCGGCTCCAGACCCAGTCGGCGCTGTGGCGCATTGCCAACGAGCAGGACCCGTGGGAGGACCTTCGCATCGCGAAGTGGTTCGGCTCCGAGGGCGCCCACTTCGTCGCCCACGGCGCCCAGCACATGCACGGGGGCATCGGCGTGGACGTCGACTACCCGCTCCACCGGTTCACGCTGTGGAACAAGCACCTCGAGGTGACGCTCGGCGCCGCGAACCAGCAGCTGCGAACGATCGGTGCTGCGCTGGCCGCGGAGCAGCCGACATCGCTCGCCTGACGTTCAGCCGTTGGTGAGCTCAGCCCGAAGATGATGGGTGAGCGGCTGACCCATGGCGGCCATCCACATCTCCGTGACCAGATCGTGACCAGCCACTTCGATCCGTCGACGGACCTCGCTGATCGGCTTCGCCGTGCGCGTTCCCTCGACGCGCTCCGTGCGTAGCTCGACGACGACACCATCGGCCGTCTCCTCGAGCGATCCGGTGTGGATCTCGACCACGCCGGTGGGCTGGGTCAGGACCATCTCGATCACGCGGTTCGGCTGGGGACGCAGATAGCCGACCTCGGTGTGGAGCGGCGCGTCGGACTGCGGGTCACGCGTGCGCTGGGTCATGGCGAGGAACGGCTTGCCGACGTGGCCGAACGTCAACTCCTCCAGATACGAGAAGTCGGGAATCGTCGGATAGTGGCCTTCTCCCGGACCGCGCCACGTGCCCAGCAGAGGGGCGAGCGCCTCGCAGGCGGCATGGAGTTCGGGACCAGTACGCATCGGGCCGCCACGCTACCGAGTTACGTGCGACGTCATCGACTCCGCCGGGTGCGCTCCCTATGGTCGAGGCCATGAGCGATGCCCGATCCGTCACCGAGCGCTACTGCACCGCGTGGCTCGAAGGCGATCTCGAGACCCTGCTCGACTGTTACGGAGACGACATCGTCCTGCACTACTTCGGGGCGAACCAGCTCTCCGGCGACCATGTCGGCAAGGACGCTGCGATCGCCGCGCTCGTGGCCGGCGCCACGATCACCACCCGTGAGCTGCTCTCGGTCGACGACATCATGGTCGGCGACGGCACGTCCACGATCGTTGCGACGGAGCGGTTCACCCGAGACGACGAGTCCCACGTGCTCACCCGCGTGCTGCGCTATCGCATCGAGCACGGGCGCTTCGTCGAGTGCTGGCTCTACGACGAGGATCAAGCCCTCGTCGACCACCTCTGGCGCTGAAAACGCGGAACGGACCCGCCGAAGCGGGCCCGTTCCTCGATCCCTGCCCCGTGTGGGGGTCAGAAGTCCATGTCCGGCATGCCGGGCATGCCGCCGCCGTCGTCGGGGGCGTCGGCGATGACGGCCTCGGTGGTGAGGAACAGCGCCGCGATCGACGCCGCGTTCTGCAGCGCCGAACGCGTGACCTTCGCCGCGTCGATGATGCCGGCCTCGACGAGGTCGATGTATTCACCGGTCGCGGCGTTGAGGCCCTCGTTGCCGGAGAGGTTGCGCACCTTGTCGACGATCACGCCACCCTCGAGGCCGGCGTTGACGGCAATCTGGGTGAGCGGGCCCTCGAGCGCCTTGGCGACAATGCGAGCACCGACCTGCTCGTCGGCGTCGACGATGCTGTCGATCGCGGCGCGGACGGCAGCCTGTGCCCGGATCAGGGTGGTGCCGCCACCGGCGACAACGCCTTCCTCGATCGCGGCCTTCGTGGTCGACACGGCATCTTCGATGCGGTGCTTCTTCTCCTTGAGCTCAACCTCGGTGGCCGCGCCGACCTTGAGGACGGCCACGCCGCCCGACAGCTTGGCGAGACGCTCCTGGAGCTTCTCGCGGTCGTAGTCGGAGTCGGTGTTCTCGATCTCGGCCTTGATCTGGTTGATCCGACCGGCGACGTCGGACTGATCGCCCGCGCCCTCGATGACGGTGGTCTCGTCCTTGGTGACGACGACCTTGCGGGCCTCGCCGAGCATGTCGAGCGTGACGCCCTCGAGCTTCAGACCGACCTCTTCGCTGACGACCTGGCCACCCGTGAGGATGGCGATGTCCTGGAGCATGGCCTTGCGGCGTTCACCGAAGCCGGGCGCCTTGACGGAGACGGAGGTGAAGGTGCCGCGGATCTTGTTGACGACGAGCGTCGCGAGCGCTTCGCCCTCGACGTCCTCGGCGACGATCAGGAGCGGACGGCTCGACTGCATGACCTTCTCGAGCACCGGCACGAGATCGCGCACGGCGGTGATCTTCGAGCCGACGAGGAGGATGTAGGGATCCTCGAGCACGGCTTCCATGCGCTCGGCATCGGTGACGGAGTAGGGCGAGATGTAGCCCTTGTCGAACCGCATGCCCTCGACGAAGTCGAGGTCGAGACCGAAGGTCTGACCCTCCTCGACCGTGATCACGCCGTCCTTGCCGACCTTGTCGATCGCTTCGGCGATGGTGGCACCGATCTCCGGGTCGGCCGACGAGATGGCGGCCACATTGGCGATCTGGTCCTTGTTCTCGGACACGTCCTGGGCGTTGTCACGGATCGACTGGACGGCGATCTCGACCGCAGCCTCGATGCCGCGCTTGACGGACATCGGGTTGGCGCCGGCCGCCACGTTGCGCAGGCCCTCGCGGACCATCGACCATGCGAGCACGGTGGCGGTGGTGGTGCCGTCGCCGGCGACGTCGTCGGTCTTCTTGGCGACTTCCTTCACCAGCTCGGCGCCGATGCGCTCGAAGGGATCCTCGAGCTCGATCTCCTTCGCGATGGACACGCCATCGTTGGTGATCGTCGGGGCGCCCCACTTCTTCTCGAGCACGACGTTGCGGCCCTTCGGGCCGAGGGTGACGCGCACGGCGTCCGCGAGCTGGTTCATGCCCGCTTCGAGGCCACGGCGGGCCTGCTCGTCGAACTGAATCGTCTTGGCCATGATTCCTCCGGAAAGGTCGGTGCAGAACAGCGTTGGCACTCTCGTGCCGAGACTGCTAATTCAATCCGGAGACAGCAGATTTCGCAACCGAACGGCCACAAGCCGTTCGGGAAATTCGTTCGTTCAGCCGCCGGCGACCGCCGGAACAATGCTGAGCGTCTCGCCGGTCGGCACCGCGGTGCCGAGACCATCGAGGAAGCGCACGTCGTCATCGCTGACGAAGACGTTCACGAAACGGCGCAGGGCACCGTCGTCGTCGAGGATGCGCTCCTTGAAGCCCGGGTGGGCGCCTTCGAGGCTGTCGAGCACCTCCGACACGGTGTCGCCGTCGACAGAGATCTCGGCCTCGCCTGCGGTGAGGGTACGGAGGGTGGTGGGGACTCGAACGGTGACGCTCATGCGTGACTCCTTAAATCCCGACCAAACTTATCGGATATCGAGAAATCCACCAACCAGGTACAGGTCAGCTCCGCAGGATCCGATGACAGGGCTGTATCGCCTCCGGCGATCCACCGCCCGCCGATCCGTACCCGAGGTCATGGATGTCCGTCGATTCCCGCGCCGATGCGCATGCCCGCCTGGCCGAGTTGGTCGTCGAGTTGAGCGGGGCCAGCGCGCCTGAGGCACGCGAGGCGGTCGACGAGGCACTGGCCCGCAACGGCGACACCGGGGACCAACTGCTGAACATCGCGGACGCGATCATCACCCTGCGCAACGGTCCCGCGGAGATCACCAGCGGCGACTGACCTACGCTGTTCGGCGTGGAGCTCGAACGGCAGCACAACACCCCGAGTCGACGAGGCCTGTCCATGCCGGCACGGCTCGTCATCGGCGGCTTGGCGCTCTTCGGCGCGATCTCGCTCGTGCAATGGGTCCTGACCTCGCTCATCGCGATCGTGAAGTTCGGGTTGATGATCGTGATCATCGTCGGTGTCGTGGGCTGGGTGCTCAGCGCCAAGGGGCGTCGCTGAACGACGCGGCCGCCTCGGCGATCGTCGCCGCGGTGTCGAGCATCGCCCGGTCGCCGAAACGCTCCGTCAGATCGATCACCGGGATCGGCGGATCGTCCAGCGCGGACTGCCCGACGACCGCCACGACCGGGACGCCGGCTGCCGCCGCCAGCGAGGCGACACCGCCGACGACCTTCCCGGCGAAGGAGCTCTCGTCGAGCCTGCCCTCGCCCGTGACGACGAGGTCGGCCGCCTCGATCATGTCGTAGAGCTCGACGGCTTCGGCGATCAACGAGAACCCGTCGTGCAGTGTCGCGCCGGCTGCCGCGAGCCCACCGGCGAGGCCACCCGCCGCCCCGGCCCGCTCGATCCCGCGGACATCCACGCCGTGCTCGTCGGCGTAGACCTGCGCGAGCCGCTCGAGTCGGCGGCCGAGGAGCTTCACCTGACTCGGCGACGCTCCCTTTTGGGGACCGAAGACCGCCGCCGCGTCGACGAATGCCGTGCGGACGTCACACGCGACTTCCAGGCGGATGCCGCGATAGCGGGCGAGCGGCGCCATCGCCCGGAGCGCGCCGAGCCCGCCGTCGGTCGTCGCGCTGCCTCCGAGCCCGACGAGGATCTCGTCTGCCCCGGCCTCGGCCGCGGTGGCGATGAGCTGCCCGGTGCCGACCGTCGACGCCTCCATCGGGTCGTTGCCCTCGGCGCCGCCCGCAAGCAGGAGGCCCGAGGCGCGAGCCATCTCGATGACCGCCCGGCTGCCCCGCAGCGCCCAGTCGGCCTCGACCGGCTCACCGAGCGGACCGGTCACCGTCGTGGTGCGGTTGGCTCCCCCGAACGCCTCGAGCGTGCCCTCGCCACCGTCCGCGAGCGGTTGCACGACCACGTCGAGCTCCGGCGCACCGGCCGCGACCGCCTCCCCCACCTCGCGGGCCGTCACCGTCCCCCGAAACTTGTCGGCACACACGAGCACTCGCACCTCCCGGGTGTACCACCCCCGTACTTTCTGGGGTCAGACCCCAGTACTTTCTGGGGTCAGACCCCAGTACTTTCTCGGTCACTAGCGTCGGACCCGTGCCCGCTCCGGTTGTGCTCGTCTCGAACCGCGGGCCGCTGTCGTTCAAGGACGACGGTGGCCGGCTCGTCGCCACGCGGGGCGGAGGCGGACTCGTCTCCGGGCTCGCTCCTCTCGTCGCCGGGACGGGTGCGATCTGGATCGCCGCAGCCCTGAGTGACGCCGACCGTGCGGCCGCCGCCGAGGGCGTGATCGAAGCCGACGGCCTTCGCGTGCGTACGCTCGCGATCGACCCCGACGTGATGGCGCAGTCCTACGACGTCGTCTGCAACGCGATGCTCTGGTTCCTCTACCACGCGCTCCACGACGCCAGCCGGCGCCCGATCGTGGACGACGGCTTCCGCGAGGCGTGGGACGCCTACCGGCGCTACAACGCGGCGTTCGCCGAGGTCGTCGTGGACGAAGCGCCCCAGGACGCCGTCGTCCTCGTGCAGGACTATCACCTCGCGCTCCTCGCTCCGCTCGTGAAGCCGCGCCGACCGGACCTGCGGCTCGTCCACTTCTCCCACACACCGTTCGCCCCACCCCTGCAGCTCCGGATGCTCCCCCACGACCTCGCGACCGAACTCCTCGAGGGGATGGCCGCACACGATGCCTGCGGCTTCCACTCGGAGCGTTGGGCCGCCGACTTCCGGGCGTGCTGCGCGGAGACCATCGGCCGCGAACCGGCCACCTTCGTCTCACCGCTCGCGCCGGACCCGGAGGACATGCGCGCCGCGGCCGCGAGCCATCGCTGCGAGGCCGAGGTGGCGGACCTCGAGGAGCAGATCGGTGATCGACGGCTCATC
>BQJV01000023.1 GCA_021604885.1 Acidimicrobiales bacterium | reverse complement strand
GTCGGGTGTGAGGTCGAGACCGAGTGCGACGAGCTCGCGCCGACACTGCACCGGGTCGGAGAAGTGAACGGTGTGGAAGCCGAGCGCACCTGCGGCCGAGATGTTGGCCGAGCTGTCGTCGATGAACACGGCCGACGATGGTTCGACCGCGTGACGGGCGCACAGCAGTTCGAAGATCGCCGCGTCCGGCTTCACCACCCCCTCTCGCCCGCTGATCACGAGACCGTCGAAGTGTCGCAGGAACGGCAGCAGCGGCTCGGCTGCCGCGAACGTGTCCCGGCCCCAGTTGCTCAGCGCGAACAGGCGCACGTCGCCAGCGGCGAGCTCCTCGAGGATCTGCACCGTGCCTTCGAGGATGTCGCCGAGCGTCTCGGCCCAGCGGACCCGGAACGCGTCGATCAGCGCTGCGTCCTCGGGAAACCGGGCCGCGAGGGCCGCGGTGACGTCGTCCAGCGGGGCTCCCCGGTCGAGGTCCGCGTTCACGTCCAGCGTCAGTACCTCGTCGAGAAAGCGGTCGAGTTCGACGGGGTCGGCGATCAGCTGCTCGTAGAGGAACCGACGATCCCACTCAACCAGAACGTTCCCCAGGTCGAAGACCACAACCTCGATCGGCACGAGCGCACCCTAGGGCGTACGATCACCGGTCTCGCCACGCGATCCACCGACCCAACCAGGAGCGACCATGCAGAACAACCTCGGCCTCTACGTCACGAAGCGTGCACTGCTCAATCCGACGACCGAGGCGGTCGTGGACATCTCGAGTGGGAAACGCCTGACGTACACCGAGTTGAACGAACGCTGCAATCGAGTCGCCAACGGGATGACCGACCGCGGACTCGCGGCCGGCGACCGGGTCGCCACGCTGCTGATGAACGGGCCGGAGTTCGTCGAGACGTTCTTCGGTGCGGCGAAGGTGGGCGGCGTGATCGTGGCGTTGAACTGGCGTCTCGTGGCCGACGAGCTCTCCTTCATCCTCACGGACTCGGGAGCCACCACCCTCGTCTTCGGCACGGCGTTCAACGAGGTCGTGACCGACCTCGAGGCCCGCGGCTCCGACGGCACCCAGGTGACCAACTGGATCCATGTCGGCGACGCCGCCGACCGGCCCGACTTCGCGACCGGCTACGAGGACGTGCTGGCCGGGGCGTCCACCGACGAGCCCGAAATCGGCGCGCAGGACGACGACCTGCTCTTCATCATGTACACCTCGGGCACCACCGGGCTGCCCAAGGGTGTGATGCACAGCCACAACACGGCCACCTGGTCCGTCATCACCGGCAACGCCACGGCGGACACCCGCTACGGCGACGTGTACCTGATCTGTCTCCCGTTGTTCCACGTCGGCGCCCTGAACCCGATGCTCAGCATCTTCGCCAAGGGCGGCACGGCGGTGATCATGGCCGAGTTCGACCCCACGAAGATCTGGGAGGTCTTCGCCGAGGAGCGGATCACCGTGACGCTGGCCGTCCCCGCGATGTTGCAGTTCATGCTGCTGACCTACGACAAGGACAACCACGATCACTCCAGCCTGCGCTGGTGCATGTCCGGCGCCGCGCCGGTGCCGGCCTCACTCATCGAGACCTACGCGGCGATGGGGATCGAGATCCATCAGGTCTACGGACTGACCGAGACATGCGGCCCGGCCTGCCTGATCTCGCCCGAGGATGCGATCGCTCGCGCCGGATCCACCGGCAAGGCCTTCTTCCACACCGACGTGCGGGTGATCGACGACGATGGCAACGACGCCGGGGCCGACGTGCCCGGCGAGATCATCGTCCGCGGCGCGCACATCATGCAGGGCTACTGGAACCGTCCGGAAGCCACCGCGGAGACCGTCGTCGACGGTTGGCTCCACACCGGCGACGTCGCGGTGATGGACGCCGACGGCTTCGTCTACATCCAGGACCGCATCAAGGACATGATCATCTCCGGTGGCGAGAACGTGTACCCGGCCGAGATCGAGAATGTGATCTCCGGGATGCCCGGCGTCACCGAGGTCGGCGTGATCGGGATCCCCTCGGAGAAGTGGGGCGAGTCGCCGATGGCCGTGGTCGTGAAGGGCGACGACGCGCTGACGGACAAGGACGTGCTCGAGTACTGCGACGGCAAGCTCGCGAAGTTCAAGATGCCCAAGCACGTCGAGTTCACGGACGCGATCCCCCGCAACCCGACCGGCAAGATCCTCAAGCGCGTGCTCCGCGAGCAGTTCGAAGGCACCACCACCCAGTGACCGGTCGTCTCGAGGGTCATGTCGCCGTCGTCACCGGCGCGGGCGGCGGTATCGGGGAGGCCTACTGTCGGCGTTTCGTGGACGAAGGCGCCAGGGTTGCGGTGGTCGACATCGGGCGCGAGCAGGGCAACGAGGTCGCCGATGCGCTCGGCGACGACGCGGTGTTCGTCCACTGCGACATCAGCGACGAGGCGTCCGTGGACGCCTGTCGCGACGCGGTGCTCGACGCCTTCGGCACCGTCGACTGCCTCGTGAACAATGCGGCCATCTACGGCGAGCTCGACCTCGGCGATCAGTCGGTCGAGTACCTCCGCAAGGTGTTCGACGTCAACGTCATCGGGCAGTGGCTGATGTGTCGGGCCTTCGCACCCACGATGGTGCAGAAGGGTCGCGGCCGGATCATCAACATCGGCTCGATCGCCGGCTATCTCCCGCTCGGCACGCTCGCCGGCCCGGGCGACCCGGAGACCTGGTCACTCGGCAACTACTCGTACCAGCAGACCAAGTTCGCCGTGCTCGGCCTCACCCGGCAGCTCGCCGGGGAGCTCGGCAAGTACGGCGTCACGGCCAACACCCTGGCGCCCGGTCTCGTCATGACACCAGCCACGGACAAGCAGGTCCCCGGCGGGTTCGACCAGGTCTTCGCCGACATGTCGGCCGCGAAGCGCAACAGCCAGGCCGAGGACATGTGCGGCCCTGCCGTCTTTCTCGCCAGCGACGAGAGCGCCATGGTCAACGGCCAGATCCTCTGCGTCGACGGCGGCAACGTGATGCCCACCTGAGGCGATCTATGGTCACCAAAGGGTCGGGTTCTGGCCCATATCGCCCGCGAGAACGACCCTTTGGTGCCCATAGATCGCAGGGGACGGGGAGATCGCAGGGGACGGGGAGATCGCAGGGGACGGGGAGATCGCAGGGGGCGGAGAGATCGCAGGGGCGGGAGGAGAGCCGGTGGCTGGAGGTACTCGAATGAAGACGTTGGTGGTCGGAGGAACAGGTCCGACGGGGCCGCCGATCGTGGCGGGTCTGGAGGCGCGCGGCCACGAGGTCACCATCTGCCACACGGGCGGGCACGAGGTGGACGAGGTCATGCACCTGCGCCACATCCATTGCGACGTGCGGGACGAGACCGAGCTCCGCGAATCGATCGGGGCCGAGGAGTGGGACGTCGCCGTCGTGACCTACGGGCGGCTCCGCACCATCGCTGAAGTGCTCGCCGGCCGCGTCGGTCACTTCATCTCTGTCGGCGGTGGACCCGCCCTGCGGGGCTACTTCGATCCCTGGGCCCACTTCCCGCCCGGCATGCCATTGCCCACACCGGAGACCGCGCCCACCTCCACGGAGGAGGACGACGGAAAGTCGTATCGCATCGCCCGCACCGAGGCGTACGTGTTCGAACACCACCCGACGGCGACGCACTTCCGCTATCCCTACGTCTACGGCCCGCGGCAACTCGCTCCCCGCGAATGGTGCGTCGTCAAGCGCATCCTCGACGGACGCCCCCACATCGTGCTGGCCGACGGCGGGCAGTCCGCCCACAGCTTCGGCTACACGGAGAATCTCGCCCACGCGATCCACCTCGCCGTCGAACAACCCGAGGCCGCCGCCGGACGGATCTTCCACGCAGCGGACGAGGAGTTGCTCACGGTCCGCCAGGTCGTCGAGATCTGTGCCGCCGAGCTCGGCCACGAGTGGGAGATCGTCTCGATGCCGCCGGAGCTCGCCGTGCCGGCGCGCCCGCTGATGATGCAGCCGTCCACGCACCATCGCGGCCTGGATGTCAGCGCCATCCGTCACACGCTCGGGTACCACGATGTCGTCCCTGCCCGTGAGGCCGTCGCCCGCACGGCGCGATGGCTCGCCGAGAACCCGCATCCCCCGGGCGACATCGTGGAGCGGATCATGGAGGACCCGTTCGACTACGCGAACGAGGACCGGCTGATCGCATGGTGGAAACAGGCAACGGCGACGCCGCCGGACCTCGACTGGGAGACGATGCCCGGGTACGGACTCTCCTACGCCGGGCCGGGCACGACCTACGAGCGGCCCGACACCCGGATCTGACCGGCGGCCGGTTCCGCCCGGCTCGACAACCACGCACCGAACAACACGATGCCCGTGCCGACGATTGCGAGCGCCGTCACCGTCTCGTCGCGGAAGATCACCCCGAGCACGATCGAGATGATCGGGACGACATAGGTGATGAGCGACGTGCGGACGGGACCGACCCGACCAGTGAGCGTGGCCGCCATCACGAAGGCAAGGCCCGTTCCCCCGGCGCCGACGGCGACGCATGCGATCATCGAATCCCACGCCCAGGTAGAGCCGGGGACGCCCCACAGGCCGTAGGGAGCGGTGAACACGAGCGCGGCGGCGAGTGCCCGCGTGATCACGGGAACCGAGCCGTACTTCTGCTGCAGCGGGCCGGTCAGGTTCACCGCGACGCCGTACGACGAGACGGCGAGGACCACCAGACCGACACCCAGCGCATTGGTGCCCGCGGTGGTGGCCTCCGGGATGCCGATGAGCAGGATGCCGCTCATGCCGATGCTGACGCCGATCAGCCGCCGGGGCCCGGTCGGCGTACGAAAGACGAGCCACGAGATGACGGCCGTCAGGAGCGGCATCGCCGCGTTGAGCATCCCGGCGAGGGAGGAGTCGATCCACTGCTGGGCGATGGGGAACAGCGTGAGCGGAAAGGCCATCCACGTGAACCCGAGCAGGACGATCGTCGGCCAGTCGGCTCGATCGATCCGGGCCCGCGCCGCCGGGAGGAAGACGAGCGCCAGATAGCCGAACAGCACGCGGAGGAGGGTCACGACGCCGGGTTCGAACGCGTCGAGGCCGATGGCCATGAACAGGAACGACCCGCCCCAGATCACGGCCGGACCGGCGAGCAGTCCCCAGTCGAGGGGCGCGAACGACTGTTCCTGCGTCGGTTGATCGGGCACGGACACCGCCGCAACCTACCGAGACTCAGCCGAGCGCCCGAGCGAATTCGTAGAGGGCCATGTCGTACGGATTGTCCGCAACGATCCGGGCCCGAAACGCATCGTCGATCTCGATCGCTTCGGTCGCCGTGTTGCGGTCGTCGAGACGGTCGATGCGCCAGTTCCATCGGTCGTGGAGGGCAGCGAGAAACCCGTCGAAGTCCTCCTGGAACCCGAGCAGATCGACCGACCCAACGCGCTGCTTCGCCAACTCGAACGCCGCGTCGTCCACCGCGAACGGCTGCGTCCACGCATTGATGCCGTCGCTGTTCGACATCGCGAACATCCTTGTCTGGTGCTCGCCCACCATCCGCTGGTTGATCAGCGCGTCGTCGTAGAGCTCCTCGATGGTGCGGTCCGGATGGTTTTGAACCCGCTGTTGGTTGAGCAGCGAGACCGTCCGGGCGACGGGCTCGCGCATCACCGCGAGCGTGATCGCGTCCGGTACGAACTCCGTGACGAAGAACGGGAAGTGGCCGTGCCAGAGGCGGATGTCGGGACGGGGCCGGGCCGTCGCCGCCCGCAGGTTGTTGATGACCCAGTAGTCAACGCCGGTGGTGTCGTCTTCACCCGGGTAGACGGCATCGCGGGCGAAGTTGTTCGCGATGTGAGCGTTGAAGGTCATCCCGGCGGTCTTCATGATGTGCACGAAGAAGAACGGCCGATCGGTCGTCAGATGATCACTCACCGGTCAACTCGATCCAGGGACGGGCGGATTCGACCATGGAGGCCACCTCGGAGCGAACGACCTCGAGCTTCTCCCGAGCCGCGTCGTCGATCTCGCCGTCGACCTCGGGCATCGACTCGCCGTCTGCCGCCGCCCGGAGGCACGCGCCCGTGTAGCGGGCGAGAACGTGGCGCATCTCGATGCCCTGGTGGACCGTCCACGCCGGCTCACCGTCGAACTCGCCGTCGGTCTTGTCCGTCGCGAAGTCGAATTGGGGTGGCGCGAGATAGTGCGACACGCCGCCGATGTGGAGCAGCGACTCGTTCTCCTCGTGCACGAGCGTGTGCCCGTCGACCTGGAACAGCACATTGGCGACCTTGGCCGTGTCGTAGGCGATCTTGTCGCGGCCGGCGTGCTGCACGGCCGCCCAGGTGGCATCCGGCATCTCGGTCTGATTCCCGCAGTGAAGCCCGATGCCCCACCGGTCGAGCGTCTCGAGCAGCTCGGCCCGCCGATACAGGGCGCAGTGGGGGCTGCCGTAGACGAAGCCGTCATGGTCGTAGAAATGCCGTCCGCCAACGCCGACTTCGCCCTCGGCGAGCGTGTTCGCTTCCGTCCAGAGCTCCGACCCCGACGTCACGGCCGATGCGGTCGCGAGCGTGTCGAGAAACCCGGCGGTGAAGGGCGCTAGCGCCTTGATGTCGACGTCGATGAAGGCGAAGACCTCGCCATCGTTGCGCGTACGCAGGATCGGCTCGAGGGCGGCGCCGTGAGGCACCATCCGCGGATCGTCGTGGACCACGGTCTCGACAACACGGTCGGTCGCGGCGGTGAACGCCTGCATCGCCGCCAGCGAGTCCGGCGTGCAGTTGTTCGCGATGAAGCGGAACCGGGAGTCGGTCTGGTCGAAGAGGCTGAAGGCGAAGTAGCGGAGGTGCTCGTACACCCCGCCCGTCCACACCAGATTCCAGACGATCTCTGATTCGCGCACGGGGGTCGAGGGTACCAACGTCGGTGGAGCTGACAAGGGCCGGGCGACCCGTGATCAGGTCGGCCGTGCGAGCGCAGACCGCTCCGCGTCGCAGCGCACCCCGGCGGCGCATCCCGGCAGGTGATCGTTGACGAGACCCATCGCCTGCATGAACGCGTAGACGGTCGTCGGCCCGACGAAGCTCCAGCCCCGCTTCTTGAGATCCTTGGCGATGGCGATCGACGTCGGCGTGGTCGAGGGGATCGGCCACTCCCCCGAACGGTCGCCCTCGATCTCCGTCGGCTCCCACGACCAGAAGTAGGCCGCCAGCGATCCTCGCTCCTCGATCAGTTCGAGCGCCCGCGCCGCGTTGTTGATCGACGAGCGGATCTTGCCCTGATGCCGCACGATGCCCGCGTCGTCGAGCATCCGCAGCACGTCGGCCTCACCGAACGCCGCGACCTTGGCCGGATCGAAGCCGGCGAAGGCCCGCCGGAAGTTCTCCCGCTTGCGCAGGATCGTGATCCAGGAGAGCCCGGACTGGAACCCTTCCAGACAGATCTTCTCGAAGAGGCGCGTGTCGTCGACGACCGGACGACCCCACTCGTCGTCGTGGTACGCGACATAGTCCTCTGCGGCGCCCGGCCACCAACACCGGGTGATCCCGTCCTCGCCGACCTGCGTCCCCTGCGCCATGTCAGCCGAACACCAACATCACGCCGAACACCAGCGCCGCGAGCGAACCGACGAGGCCGACCGCACCCGTGATGCCGCGGATGGCAGGCGACGACGTCAGCGAGTGCACGGCCGACGCCGTGCCCGCCGCGGCGACGACGAGCAGCTTCACGGCGAGCGTGACGTGGTAGGCCGTCGACCGGTCGCCCACGTCGATCTCGAGCAGATTCCAGATGCCCGTGACCACCGCGAGGGCGAAGAACGGCCAGGCGACCCGACCGAACCGATTCGCCGCCTGCCGCGGCGCGTCACCACCGATCTCACGAAGCGCCGGGACCAGCGCCGCCAGCACGATCTGGCCGCCGATCCACACCGATGCGGCGAGGATGTGCAGCGAGATGCGGATCGTGTCGAGATCGAAGTCGTTCACGACGTCATGGTGGCACGGGCACGGGCCCGCTCGACCAGATCGGCGAAGAGACCGCCGCCGCCTTCTGACGCCAGCATCTCCGGATGCCATTGGACGGCGAGCAGATCGATCCCGCTGACCGGCGCACCCTCGACCGCCTCGACGACACCGACGTCGCTGCGGGCGGTCACGACCAAGTGCTCCGACACAGCACCGACGGCCTGATGGTGGAGCGAGTTCACCGAGAGACAGCCCTCGCCGTAGATCGCGGCGAGCCGCGAACCGGCCACCACATCCACGTCGTGACGGTGCAGCCGCGGGGCGGGCACCATCTCGCGATAGGTGGGGTGCGGCACGGACCCCTCCTCCTGCACCTCTTGGGCGAGGTCGCCACCGAACGCCACGTTCACCACCTGCGCACCGCGACAGATGCCGAGCACCGGCATGCCCCGCTCGACGGCGCGACGCGTGATCTCGAGATCGAAGTCGTCCGACTCGCGGCGCACCTTCCAGCTCGACGTGTTGTCCTGGCCGTAGACCGCGGGGTCCATGTCCTGCCCGCCGGAGATCAGCAGGGCGTCGGCCGTGTCGAGGAGTTCGTCGATCTCGTCACCCTCGACATGCACCGCGAGGATGGGAAGACCACCGGCCCGCCGGATCGACTCGGTGTAGTCGGGAGCAATCGTGAAGAGATCGCACTCCGGGTCGAGGGCGGTCTTCAGCACCCGCCGCCACGGCGTGACGAGCACCTTGGGACGGGGCAACTCAGACCGCCCGTTGCGTGAGGGCGAGCCCGTTGGTGCGCATGATCTTCTCGATCTCGGCGCTGTCGAACTCGTGGAGGTCGTGGATGAAGTCGGTGGGTTCGGGCAGTCCCTCGGCGTGCGGCCAATCCGATCCGAACAGCATGTGCTCGGCGCCGACCTTGTCCCGGAGGTCGACGAGATCGTCCTCGTAGTACGGCGACACCCACACCTGGCGGCGGAAGACTTCGATCGGGTCCTCCGGAAACGCGTGCTTCTGCTGGCGGTAGGTCTTGTCGAACTTCTTGAACAGCGGCTGGACCCACTCCGAGCCGGTCTCGATCGTGCAGACGCGGATGTTGGTGTGTTCGCTCAGCACGCCTTCGGCGATGAGCGAGGCCAGGGCATCGCTGATCGGCGAGTAGGTGAGCAGCGACTTCAGCGCGTTCTGACGGAAGGCCTCGAAGTCGTCGGTCATGCCCCAGAAGTCGGACATGAACTCGTAGCCGGAGTCGCCGGAGTGCATCGCGAGCGTGATGCCGTGCTGGTTCATCTTCTTCCAGAACGGGTCGTGGGCGGGATGGCCGAGGCTGCGGCGGCCACCGTTGCCGTCCGGCACCGAGGCCGGGCGCATGTTCACCACGCGCACGTCGTGCTCGATCATCCAGTCGAGTTGGTCGAGGGCCCAGTCGACGTCCGCGAGCGTGACGTAGCCCGCCGTGAAGATGCGGTCCTTGTAGTTGAGGCCCCAGTCCTCCTCGACCCACTTGTTGAAGCCGTCGAACGCAACGAGCATCGCCGCCGGGTCGTGCTCGAGGCTGCTCTCCATACCGACGCCCAGGGTCGGGAACATGAAGCAGGCTTCGAGGTTCTGGCGGTCCATCACCGCGAGCCGCGCCTCGCGATCGCGGTACTCGTCCGGGATCGGGACGAGCTCACCGAACGCCTCGACGATGTTGCTCTTCGCGACCTTCCCGCGGAAGTAGTCGTCGAGACAGCCGGGCCGCGCCACGGGATCGAAGGTCGGGTTCGGGATGAACCGGTTCACCTTGCCGCCGACGAGCAGCCGCTTGCGGCCATTCACATCGGCCCATTGCATGCAGCGCTTGTGCCACTTGGGGTCGACGTGGCGGATGAACGCATCCTCCGCCTCGTAGTAGTGGTTGTCGGCGTCGAACGCCTGATAGTCGAGAGCAGCCATGCCGCCACGCTAATCAGGGCGTGGGCGGGGCGCACATGCCCACCGCGAGTGTTCTCCGACCGCTCTGTGCGGTAGAACCGAGGGGCGCGCCCGGACCAGCGAAAGGTCTCCCCCATGCGCATACATCACCTGGGATTCGCGGCCTTCACCCTCGTTGTCAGCCTCGTCGCGCCTGCGGGTGCAGCCCCGGTGGCCCCACCCGTCCCGCCGGACGACGGGGCCGTGGTCTTCCAGGCGATCAACGCGGCGCCACGTCCTGCCGTCGACGAACGACCCGTGATCCTCGCCGACGCCACGACCGTGCTCGACCAGCCGAACACCATCTACGACTTCGACTACACGTCGCCCGGCGAGGTGGTGATCCAGGCGAGCAATGTCGAGGCTCGCAACATCCGGGGTCCCGGCGCCCGCCGAATCGGTGTCCGGGATGGGCGGAGCATCACCGACTCGGGCTTTCGCGACTTCGAGTTCACGTTCGCCCACATCCAGAACTCCGGAGGTGGCACCGTCACCCGGCCGTACTTCATCGACGGTCTCGACGTGAATCCGCAACCCCATGTCGGCCCCGGCGATATCATCCAGATCTTCGCCTACGAGGGCGACATCATCGACCCGCTGATCGACAACGTCACCGTCTACGGCAAGCGCCGCCCCGAGGGCTCACCGGCTCACAACGACGGCATCCAGTTCACGGGCATCCTCGGCGGCGAGGTGTGGAATCCGACCGTGCGGAACTCCACGATCGAGGGGGCATCGTCGGCCGGGATCCAGGCGAAGCACGTCCACGGGGTGTTCACGATCGAAGGAAACACGCTCTCCGAACGCTTCGAGAGCTTCCACGCCGTGATCGCGAAACCCGGCGACGATCAGGCCAGCATCCTGTGGCGCAACAACACACTCGTCGACGGCGCGTCCGCGGCACTCACCGACGGCTGGCGCACCGATCGCGACAGCGACGGCTCGGTCACGATCCGCTGAACCCCGACGATCAGTGGAACGCGTCGCGCACGCGCTCGCCATCGTTCATCACGCCCCGCACACCGATGCGCTCGGCGTCGAAGTGGCCCGTCTCGTTGAGTGACAGGAAGCGCTGCTTGCCGTTCTCGTCGACCTCGATGCGCGACACAGCGGCGTAGTCGATGTTCACCGGGAAGAACCCGACATGGGGGCCGGCGACCGCACCGAGGATGATGCGGATCACACCGCCGTGACAGGCCAGGACGACGCGGTCGCCGCGGGGATTGCCGACGAGCTCACTCCAGGCGGCTTCGACCCGGGCCCGGAACGTGGCGGGGTCGTCCCAACCGAGCCCGTCCCAGTCCTGAGCGACGATCCGGTCCCAGTAGTCACCACCGTGGGTGTGGACGAGCTCTGTCGGGAAGTAGGTCGACGAGAAGCGGTCCACTTCGTCGAGGTCGTCGACGACCTCGTGCTCCACATCGAGTGTCCTGAGCAATGGCGAGACGGTCTCGATCGCGCGTGCCTTGGGACTCGTCACGACAGCGTCGATCGACTCGTGGGCGAGCCAGGCGGACACCTGCTCGGCCTGCCACTGCCCGATCTCGTCGAGGCCGGGATCGGCGATACCGTCGGCGCCGACGACGATCTCGGGTCGGGCATGGCGCACGATGATGATCTCCACGCCGGGCACCGTACCGTGCCGCCCGCGCAGGGGAACCTAACCGGAGTGGCCACTAGGGTCGTCGCATGACGATGATCGATGATTTGCGGGGCGCAGGGATCCGAGAGGAAGCGGAGGCCGGGCTCGATCCGGTCATCGAACTGCGCCGAGCCATCCATCGCGAACCCGAGCTCGGCATCGCCAACCCGATCACGATCGGGCGCGTCGGCGACGCCCTGGCCGACCTCCCCCTCGACGTGCACCGCGGCGAGGGCGACATCACCTCCCTCTGGGCCGACCTGAAGGGCGACACGGACGGCCCCATGGTGCTGCTGCGGGCCGACACCGACGCCCTCCCGATGACGGAGGACACCGATCTCGAGTTCAAGAGTGCGATCGACGGCCGGGCCCACGCATGCGGCCACGACGCCCACACCGCCATGCTCGTCGGCGCCGCCCGGATGCTTGCCGGCCGCCGCGATGAGATCCACGGCACCGTGCGCTTCATGTTCCAGCCCGGCGAGGAGGGCATGGGTGGCGCCGCGATGATGATCGACGAGGGCGTGCTCGAGAATGTCGACGCCGCCTACGCGCTCCACATCACCCCGAACTGCCCGTCAGGGTGGGTCGCCGGTCGGGCCGGCGCGATCATGGCGGCCGCCGACGTGTTCCACATCACGGTGCGCGGCGCCGGGGGCCACGCGTCGACGCCGCACTTCACCACGGACCCGGTCACCATCGCCGCCCATCTCGTCACGGCGATCCAGACGATGGTCACCCGCGAGATCCACGTGTTCGAACCCGCCATCATCACGGTCACCCAGCTCCAGGCGGGCACCACCACGAACGTCATTCCCGAGACCGCCACCATCGCGGGCACGATTCGCACGATGGCCCCGCACACCCGGGACCAGGCCCACCTCGGGATCGAGCGGGTCGCCCACGCGGTCGCCGCGACCTTCGACGCCACCGCCGAAGTCACGATCGACAAGGGCTACCCCGTCACGGTCAACCACCCAGGCCCGGTCGAGCTCGTGAAGAACGTGACCGAGGCCGTGCTCGGTGAGCGCAAGTTCCTCGAACTGCCGTTCCCGGTGATGGGCGCGGAGGACTTCAGCTACATCCTCGAGAAGGTGCCCGGCTGCATGAGCCTGCTCGGCGTCTGCCCCGACCACATCGAGAACTCACTCGAGGCGCCGGCCTGCCACAGCAACAAGATGATGCTGCACGAACCGGCGATGGCGAACGGCATGGCCGTCCACGCCGCCACCGCGATCGCGGCGCTCGACGAACTGCGTTAGTCGAGTCCGTAGATCGAGGCTGCCGTGTCGTGCAGCACCTTCTGGAGCGTGGCGTCGTCGAGTGACGACAGTGCGCCGGTCGCGTAGTCCCGCGGGAATTGGGCCGGCGTTGCCGGGCCGGGGTGCTGGCACGTCGGGTGCGGGTAGTCGGTCTCGTAGAGGATGTTGTCCGGGAAGCGGTCGATGGCGAAGCGGGCGGCGGCCTGCTCGAACCAGAAGCATCCGTAGATCTGCCGGGCGAAGTACTCCGAGGGCAGCAGCTCGTACTCGGGATGCTCGACGCGCACGCCGCCGTTCTGCCACTGCCAGTCGAACGACTCCATGGCGCCGGGAATCCAGCCGGCGCCCGACTCGACCGACACGAGCTTGAGGTCGGGGAAGCGGTGGCACACGCCACCGAAGATCAGGTCGGCGATGCAGCGCATGTTGTCGAGGAAGATCAGCGACGAGACCTTGGCGAAGTTGGTCATCCATCCCATCTCCGCAGTGTCCTGGAACTGGGTGCCCATCGAGCCACCACCGACGTGGAAACTGACCGAGACGCCCGCATCCTGCGCGGCAGCCCAGATCGGATCCCAGTGCGTGTGGGCGAGCGCCGGCAGGCCGTGATCCTGCGGCTGGTTGCAGAAATTGATCGCCTTGTGGCCGGCGTCGACGCCGCGCGCGATCTCGGCCAGCGCGAAGTCGATGTCCCAGAACGGCACGGCGGTGACACCGATGAGCCGGTTCGGGTCGGCCGACGTCCAGTCGGTGATCCAGTCGTTGAACGCCCGCACGCAGGTCTCGACCACTTCGCGGTCGCCCATCTGCATGAAGTAGGCGTTCCCGAATCCGCCGACGTTCGGATAGAGCACCTGGGCCCGAATCCCCTGCTCGTCCATGAACCTCAGCCGCTCATGGCTGTCGTACATGGCCGGGTGGATGTCGTCGAAGGTGTCGGGAACGTTCAGCGGCATGAGGCCGTCGTAGCCCGCCATCGAATAGAACCCGGGCTGGCCGAGTCGGTCGCCGTCACACATCCAGACGTCCTGCCCGTCGATGCGCTCGATATGGGGCACGCGATCGTGCATGGAGGTCGGTGTGCGAGCCGTCCACACGTCCGGCGGCTCGGTGACGTGGGTGTCCACGTCGATGACCTCGAATCGGTCGAAAAGGTCGGGCTCGGAATCGGTGGCAGTCACGGGTACAAGACTCGCGCCGCACCGACGGCCAAGGCCATTCCGGCGAGCTGGAGGACGACGAACATCGGGGCCGAGGCCGGGTCGATGCCCGCGAAGGTGTCGGACAGGGTGCGCGTGATCGAGACCGCCGGGTTCGCGAACGACGTCGACGAGGTGAACCAGTACGCGCCACCGATGTAGGCGGCGACGGCCCCGGCCGCCAGATGGTCACGGCCGGTGCGAACGAGGGCGAAGATGAGCAGCACGAGCCCGAAGGTGGCGACGACCTCGCCGATGTACTGGCCGTAGCCGCCGCGTGTCTTCTCGCTGAACGAGATCGCGTCGAGCTCGAACATGAGGTTCGCGAGGATCACGCCGACGGCTCCGCCGGCGATCTGCGTGGCGATGTACGGCCCGACATCTGCCCACGGGCGGTTGCCCTGCCAGGCGTCGGCGATCGTGACCGCCGGGTTGAAATGGGCGCCGCTCACCGGCCCGAAGGCGAGGATGATCATGTAGAGCACGCCGGCGGTCGCGGCGGCATTCGCGAGCAACTGGAGCCCGACGTCATCGGTCAGGTTCGTCGCCATGATGCCGGAGCCGATCACACCGGCAAGGAGGAACGCCGTACCGATGAACTCGGCGAGGAGCCGGCGGGGGAGGTCAGTCATCATCGTCATTCAGCGGTCGGCAGTCGTCACAAAAAGGCTCGGGCCCGGCCGGCGGATGCCGTCGACCGGGCCCCAGTTTCCCTGGAGGGGGACGGGAACTCTCGTTCCCGGATCGACGCCGCTCGGCCCTGCATCCGTGCGACATCCAACCCACGGGCGACCTTAGTCGAAGGATCCAGAACTTTCCCGCCGAGAAGCAAACAAACCGCAACCGAACAGCAAACTTCTGGGGACAACCGGTTCACAGACGTGTCCATCCATAGGTATTCCGTCGACGTTTTCCACGGGCTCTTCCGGAGAATGCGTCGGCCACGTTGCGATATTCCGACAATGCTTCGAGAAACGCGATCGTCGGTGCGATGGCCTCCAGGTCACCCGCGCCGATGCGCTCGAGCGCATCACCCGGACGTTCCCACCACGCATCGGTAAGCTCGATGCCGTCGGGGATCACCTCGCCGCCGGCGTAACGGGCGAGGAAGAAGTGCGTGTCATAGCGCCGGGGCGAACCCGCGGGAGTGACCCAGTGGCCGACATGCGGGAAGTCGCCGTGGTCGACGGGACCCGGGCCGGCGATGTCGAGGCCGACCTCCTCCTCGGTCTCGCGGATCGCGGCGTGGAGGAATGCCGCGCCCGCCTCCGCGTCGAGTTCGGGGACAACTGCTCCGGGCACGCGTCGTCGTGCGGTCGCTCCCCCGTCGCCGGGGTCCACCGCTCCACCGGGGAACACGATGAGACCGCCGACAAACACCGAACCCGGGCGTCGCTTTCCGATCAGGACGTGCAGATCCGGACGATCGTCGACGATCAACACCGACGCAGCCGGCAGAACCGGCACCGAGTCCGTCACGCGCTCACGTGTCGTAGAACTCGCCGGCGTTCACGAGAAGCCGCTGACCCGTGATCATGTTGGCCCGGTCACTCGCGAAGAACACGGCGGACTCCGCGACATCGGCGTCGGTCGGCATCTTCCGCAGCGCCATCGTCTGCGCGATCTCGTCGCGCACTTCCTCGGCGGTGATCCCCCGCT
>BQJV01000022.1 GCA_021604885.1 Acidimicrobiales bacterium | reverse complement strand
CGCATCGCGACGGCCCACGATGCGGTTCTCGGCGGTCTCGATCGAGTACGGGGCGACGTCGTGGTCCATGTCGGCTACCCGATCGCCCGTGAGCGCGACACCGAGCGGGGGATCCGGGCGGCAATGGCTGCGCTTGCACATTCGCGCGATGCCGCGGCCGCCGTCGTCGTCCAGCACGTGGTCGTTGCCGCGCCTGGTGAGTCGGACTCCGAGATCGCGACCGAGATCGACGGCGCCAGCCGGACCGAAGCCAACTCACTGATCGAGCAGGCGGCGGCCGGCGAGATCTTGGTCTCGCCGTCGGTGGCGGAAGTGGTCGAGGGACACGTGGAACTGCAGAAGCGCGAGGATCGCCACGTTGCCGTCGGCGTGCGACCGGTCGCCGCCGTCGCGCGCCCGGCGATGCTGCACGGTCGCGATGCAGAGCTGGCCCGAGTCGCAGAACTCGTCGACGGCGCGGTGCAGGGGCGCGGCAGCGTCGTCGTGGTCGCCGGCGATGCCGGGATCGGCAAGACCGTGTTCATCGACGACATCGCGCGGCGGTTCCCGGGCGCGGTGTACCGCGCCACCGGATCGCCGTTCCACGTCGCGACGCCGTTGTGGCCGATCGCCAGGCTGTTCGAGGGCGTGCCGCTGGAGAATCTTCCGCCTGTCGTTGCCGGCTGGGTCGAGCGGGGCGAAGAGGCGCTCGCCGACATCGCCGATCCCGAGGAGCGCCGGGCGGTCATCTTCGACGCGATCGTCGATTTCGCGCTCGGCGCCGATGCCCCGGCGTTGTGGGTCTTCGACGACGCCCACCAGCTCGACGCCACCACTCGCGAGCTCGTCGAGACGCTCGCGACCTCCGTCGGCCGTGAACCGGTACTCGTCGCCGTCCTGGTGCGGGGTGTCGCGGAGGAACACATCGACGGTCTGGCCGACGCGAATCACCTGCGGCTGGGTCCGCTCGACGACAAGGCGGTGGCGGACATCGTCCGGTCGGCATCGCCGCACGAGCTCTCCGGCTCGGCGGTCGCCACGCTCGTCGCGCGCGCCGACGGTGTGCCGTTGTTCGCGGCCGAGCTGGCAAGGTCGTGGGACGGCCGCGGAGCGGAGCTGGCGGGGACCGCTGACGCCGAGGCGGTCCCGATCCCACTGCACGGCCTCTTCCAGGCGCGTCTCGATGCCGCCGGGGTGGACCGGGCGCTCCTGCAGGCCGCTGCGGTGCTCGGCGACGACTTCGACCGGGAGCTCCTGGCGAGTGTCTCGGCGGTTGCCGGTGTCGACACCGGTCTCGAAGCGCTTTGCGGGGCGGGCATCCTCACGCGGCGCCGCCGCGCCGGCCGGGTGCGGTATCGATTCCGCCACGCCCTGATCGGGGAGGCGGCCTACGCCGCCGTACCGGCGATGCGGCGAGCCGACCTCCACGGCCGCGTGGTCGATGCGGCGGCGGAGCATGGCATCGATGACGTGGAGTGGGTGTCGCTGCACCTCGAACGGGCTGAGCGATGGAGTGACGCCATCGTGATGGGAAGTCGAGCGGCCCAGCGCAGTCTCGAGTTGTCGGCGGTGACGGAGACGCTTTCGCTGACCGAGCGTGGGCTGGCGCTCGTGGCGAAGCTCGAATCGCCGGGTGCTGAGGTCGAGGAGGCGATCGGCGCGCTGTGGTTGGCCCGCGGGGTGGCGCTCGTGATCCGCGAGGGACCGTCGGGTCCCGGCGTGCGCGCCCTCTACGAGTACGTCGACACGGAGTTGCCCACCCCGCTCACCCCGATGCAGCGGTTCGCGGCCCGCTGGGGCCACTGGTATGCGGTGTCGGCGGGCGATCGCCCCGCCGAGGCGTTGCGCCTTGCCCGCGCGGTGCACGAGGCGGCCGTGGCGTCGGGCGACCCTGCGCTGCTCATCGAGGGCCACCACGTCATGTGGTCGAGCCTCCTGCTCGCCGGTGAATTCGAGGCCGTGCTCGCCCACACCGCCGAGGCCATCACGCTCTATGACGCGGACGAACACCACTGGTTGACCCACGCCTACGGTGGCCACGATCCGGGTGTCTGCATGCACAGCACCGCGGGGCTGGCCCTCTGGATGCTTGGTGACCGGGACCGCGCGCGTCCCCGGCTCCTCGAGGCACTCGCGCTCGCGGACCGGATCGGTCATCCCTACTCTCGGCTCGAGGCGTCGTTCGGGCCGATGGCTGTCGCGGTGCTCGAGGAGGACGGCGACTTCCTCCAGGGCGAGGCCGACGCGCTCGACGCGGTGTCCGAGAGCGGACTGCTCCCCGTGTCGGCGGGCGGATACGTCGCCGGCTGCCGCGGCGTTGCCAGAGTGATCAGCGACGACCGTGCCGGCGGGATCGACCAGCTCCGTGCGGCTGCCGGTGAATGGGCCGAACTCTGGGGTGACTACTGCCTGCCGTTCGACACCGCCCTCGCGTTGGCGTTGATCGACGCCGGCGGGGCCGAGGAGGCGCTCGCCCATCTCGATGCTCGATGGGATCCCGTGGAAGGAAGTCGCTGGTGGGACGGTGAGTTCCTCCGAGTCCGCGGGCTCGCTCGCCTCGCTGTGGGCGACGTCGATGGTCAGGCCGACATCGAGCGCGCCGCCGACATCGCGGCCCGTCAGGGCGCGGTCGGACTCGCCCGGCGGGCCGAGGCTGACCTCGCCGGTCCACGAGCCTGATCGGTCAGCCGGCGACGGCCTGCGCCAGGAAGTTCTCGATCGCGCGCTGGTTGACGAGCGTGCCGTCCAGGTTGTGGTCGCCGTTCTCCACGATGTCGAGCCAACTCTGCGCCCCGGCGGCCGCCCACGCGTCAGCGATGACAACACCCTGCGCATCGGCATCGACGAGCGGGTCCAGCGATCCGTAGGCCCAGTACGCGGGCGGCAGGTCGGCGTGGAGGTACTCGGCGGGGTTTGCCGGGCGGAGCTGATCGGCGGTGCAGGTCGGGAAGCAACCCATGAACGTGCCGGTCATCGGTGCTGCCCACGCATTCGGGTGGCTGTACATCTGGACGAGGTCCGTCGGACCCACCGCCGACACGAGTGCGGCGACGCTCGAGTCGAACGCCTGGGCGGTCGGGGACAGGTCGGTCGGCTCGAACTCGCCGACCGTTGCCGCGGCGAACGCGCCCAGGTGACCACCGGCGGAGGTTCCGTAGACGACGACGCGGTCCGGGTCGACGAGGCCGGTCTCGGCCCCCATCGCCTTCAGCTCGCGAATCGCCCGCTTCACGTCCTCGACCGGTTCGGGGAACGTGCTGTCCGGCGCGATCCGGTACTCGACCGATGCGACCGCATAGCCGAGCTCGAGGAAGCGGAGCACCATCGGTGGGACGTAGGACCGGTCGCCACCGATCCAACCCCCGGAGTGGAGGTAGACGATGAGCGGCGCGCCGTCGTCGGCTGGGAGGTACAGGTCGTAGCGATGGTACGGGTCGGGTCCGTACTCGACGTCGCGACGGACTTCGCGCGCGTTCGTCGGCTCGTAGTCCGACGGCAGGACGTCGCCATTCGGGTCGACGCGCAGATCGCCGGGTCGCGGGTCGGCGACGAGCTGGACCTGGATCGGACCGACGAGGGTCGTTGTGGTGGTCGGATCGCTGATGCGCTCGACGGCGGGCGCCGATGTCGAGGTCGACGTGGCGCCGTCGCCCGGGTCCTCGACGACGGTCGGCTGCCCGGAGACGATGCTTGGCGTGACGCCCATCGCGGCGACGAGCAGGATGGCGCCGAGCAGCACGAGGACGCCGCGCTGGTCGCTGGTGCGCCCTCGTCGGGGCGCGTCGGGTGAAGGTACTCTCGAAGGGCGCACGGGGGTGTCTGCCTCTGATGCCCGGGATGTCTCCGCCGGGACACGGGATGGGGGGTCGTTGTGTCCTATGACGTCTCCGTCGGCCGATCCGTTCCCGAGAACACCAAAACTCCGGCGCCTCACGCCGATCAGACATGCCCGCTCGGGATCGATAGCGTCGACCGTCATGGGCATCGAGATCCCCGCCACACCCAGTCCGATCTTCTTCGTTCACGTCATGAAGACCGGTGGTACGGCACTCATCCGAGCGCTCTCGCCGTCGTACTCGCCCCAGCGTTGCTATCCGACCGCAGCAGCACGCTTCGCTGAGAAGGGTTCGATCGACGCGGTCCTCGAACGCACGCGAGGCGGCGCGGAGTTCGATCTGCTCACGCCGCACGTGCCGGCATGGGTGGCAGAGGAGGTTGCGCCGCAGCACCTCCACGTGACGGTGCTTCGTGAGCCGACAGCCCGCACGATCTCGCATCTGCGACAGGTCGCTGCCTACGAGGCCACGCCGGACGACCTCGAAGCGATCTACGAGATTCCCGCTTGGCGCGACCGACTGCGCAACTACCAGACGCGCCTTTTCTCGGCGGACGAATCGACGTATCGCTCCGAGCGGGAGGCAGCCGGGCCCGCGGACTCGGCCGCAGACGCGGATCCTGAGGAGGTCCGAACGGTCTTGCTCTCGGCGCTGGCAACCGGCGTCCTCGACGCGACGACCATGGTGGACGCCGACCTGGATCGGGCCGTCCTTCGTCTGCGGCGGATGGACGTGGTGGGAGTTACCGAACGGCTCGATTCCCTGGCCACGCAGCTGACGCGACGGGCCGGCGTCGCGTGCGAGCAGACCGGTCGGGTGCGCGTCTCCTCGAACCGGGCGGTCGTGTCAGCGTCGCTCATCAACGCGATCGAGGCCGACACGATGCTCGATCGCGAGCTCTACGAGCACGCCTGCAAGATGTCCGAGGACCGGTAGGTCGGTCAGGCCGTGATGCGGTCGAGGAACGACTCGACGAAGCGCTCGTTGATCAGCGTCTCGTCGAGATTGTGATCGGCGCCTTCGACGAGGTCGAACGAGGAGAACTCGGTGCCCGCCGCGGTGCCCCACGCGTCGGCCATCAGCCGGCCCTGCAGCTCAGCGTCGACCAACGGATCCAGCTCGCCGTAGATCCAGTGGGCGGGCGGCAGGTCGCCGTGGAGGTGGTTGGCGACGCTCGGGATCGCGAGCTGGTCGGTGTGACAGGGCTCGCAACCGGCATGAGCGCCGCTCATACCCCGGGCCCAGACGTTCGGATGGTCGTACATCTGCACGAGGTCCGTCGGTCCGACGGCGACGACGACGCCCCGCACGCTGGAGTCCTCCGCCGCCTGTGCCGAGGTGAGACCGGTCGGCTCGAACCGGCCGTCGGTCGCGGCGACGAATGCGGCCAGATGGCCACCGGCGGAGGTGCCATAGAGCACGACGCGGTCGCCGTCGATCATGTCCGATTCCGCACCGATCACCTTCAGCTCCCGGATGGCCCGCTTCACGTCGTGGATCGGCGCCGGAAACGGGTGGTCGGGAGCCAATCGGTACTCCACCGACGCAACCGCGTACCCACGCTCGAGATGGCGACGCAACAGTTCGGGCACGTAGGTCCGGTCGCCGCCGATCCATCCGCCGGAGTGCAGGAAGACGATGACCGGCGGGTTCGTGTCGTCAGGCAGGTAGAGATCGAGCAGGTGGGTGTCGGCGGGGCCGTAGCTGATGTCGCGGATGACGGACGCCGGCGCATCGGCGGCGTAGCCGGCGGGGAGGACGTCGGCTTCGGCATCGGTCCGCAGGTCACCGGCTCGGGGATCGGGCACGAGGAAGGCGGGCCCCGGCGTGCGCTGCGGCGGCGCGGCCGGAACGGCGATCACCGGCTGCGGCGTCGGAGCAGTCCCGGGGCGGTCGGCGATCACCGGCCGCGGTGCCGAAGCGACCTCGAGCGAGCCAGAAGGGGCACCGCCGGCCGGCATCGCTCGGGTGAGACCGATGGTGGCGACGAGCGCAGTGAGGACGAGGGCGAGGAGTGCGATCCGGGCCCGCTGCTGCCGGCGCGGGAGCGCGTCGAAGACACGGGTTGTCGAGTTCTCCACGGTGTCCGCCTCGTGTCGGGAACGGCCGGATGGCCGCTGACATCACCGTACGGATGGATGCCGAACAGGACTGTGACGCGGATCACGCTGCTTCGAGAAGATCTTCACCGGCTACCGCCCGGCGGCTCAGCGCATCAGTGTGGGGCCCGCCGAGGCGGAGACGCCGGTCACTTTGTAGGCCGGCCAGCGCACGTCGCCTGCCGGTTGTGGGTCGTCGCCCGTGATGGTGACCCGCTCGAGGATCCGGGGCCCGACGAAATCGTTGACGACGTAGTGCATCGTGCAGCGGTTGTCCCACATCGCCACCGTTCCCTTGCTCCATTGGTGCCGATAGGTGAACTGCGGTTGCTCGCACCAGTTGAAGAGGTACGTCAGGAGCGCGTCGCCCTCGCCGGGTGAGAGCTCGGCGATGTACTTGGTGAACTGGCGGTTGACGTAGAGGCACGCCTCGCCGGTCTCCGGATGGGCGCGCACAACGGGGTGGGTCGCTCGCAGATTGGGATGACCGAGCGGCCGGCCGGTGTGCACGGCGGTGAGGCCGAGCAGCATCTCGCGCATCGGCGCGGAGAGTGCCGCGAATGCGGCTGCCTGATTGCTCCAGATCGTGTCGCCGCCGTGGTCGGGAGTCAGTTCCATCCGGACGAGCGAGGCGACGGGCGGTGTCTCGGACCACGTCACGTCGGTGTGCCAGAGATCGGCGATCAATCCCTGCTCGCTGCGCAGTGACAACACCTCCGGGTGGGTCTTGTCCGGATCGTCGATGTCCTCGTCGGACGGATGGAACGACTCCAGGTCCCCGAACCGGCGCCCCAGAGCGACGTGTTGGTCCCGATCCAGATGCTGATCGGGCAGGAAGATCACCTTGTAGTCGAGAAGCGCCCTCTGGATCGCCGCGATGTCGGCGTCGGACACGTCGGCGTGCAGATCCAGGCCGCGCACGATCGCACCGAGCGCGCCGGCCGTCGGCGTGATGTCGAGAGCGGTGGCGTCCGTCATGCCGGGGAGCGTAGACCGAGTGGCGTTTGGATCGCCGCTCACCGTGACGGTGTCCGTCACTCGATCGGCGTGGTTGCCAGGGTCGTCAGTTCCGTGGCGTCTAGTGCCCGGGTGAGAATCCGGAACTCGTCGATCCGTCCGTCGAAGGCTTGCTGATCGTTGCCCGGATTGTTGCCGATCCATGCGCCGACCGTGTCGTCGCCGGCGACCAGGCCGGTCTTCGCCGTGCTGCCGACCTCGACGCCGTCCAGGAAGAGCTTCATCTCGGCGCCGTCGTACGTCGCCGCGACGAAGTGCCAGGTGCCGGCGGTGAGCGAACCGCCCGTTCCGATGAGCGTGGTTGTGTCGTTGCCGTCATCGGTCTGGAGTCGGAAGCGGAGTCGCTGTCCGGTGATCGTCGACAGCATCCACAGGTGGTCGTTCCCCGCACTCGACGTCGACTTCGACACGATGCGCGCGTCGTAGATGCCGAAGTCGTCGGCGCGAACCCAGGCCGCGATGGTCAGCTGATCACCAACGATGTCGAGTGTGCCGAGATCCGCCGCGCCGGTGGATCCGGTGGTCTCCAGGGCGTATCCGAACTGACCCGGGCTGCCGAGGAGCGCCGGAGCGTTCAGGGTCGCGTCGAGGTTGTTGCCCGAGTGGTCGACGATCGTGGGGCCGGTGTCCTCGAAGTTGTAGGCGACGAGCACGTCAGGCGGCGCGGCGTCGGTGGTGATGGTGAGGGGTCCGGCGGTGGGGCCGTCGTTGCCGGCGGTGTCGGTGGCGTGGACGGTGTAGTCGTAGGGCGTATCGGCGGTGAGTCCGGTGTCGGTGAAGGTCAGTTGGCTGGCGGGGACGGTCGCGACGGTCGTGCCGTTGCGGGCGATCGCATAGCTCGCGACGGTCGTGTTGTCGGTGGCTGCGCCCCAGTCGATGGTGATGGCGGATTGGCTGTCGGCGGCGCCCGTGAGTGACGACGGTGCCGAGGGCGCCTCGGTGTCGGGCGCGTCGGTGGTGATGGTGAGGGGCCCGGCGGCCGGTCCCGTATTCGCGGCTGCATCGGTCGCGGTCACGGTGTAGTCGTAGGGCGTTTCGGCGGTGAGTCCGGTGTCGGGGAAGGTCAGCTGGTCGGCGGGGACGGTGGCGATCGGGGTGTCGTCGCGCGAGACGGTGTAGCTCGCGACCGCCGTGTTGTCGGTGGCTGTGCCCCAGTCGATGGTGATGGCGGATTGGCTGTCGGCGGCTCCGGTGAGTGACGCCGGTGCGGTCGGTGCTTCGGTGTCGGGCGCGTCGGTGGTGATGGTGAGGGGTCCGGCGGTGGGGCCGTCGTTGCCGGCGGTGTCGGTGGCGTGGACGGTGTAGTCGTAGGGCGTGTCGGCGGTGAGTCCGGTGTCGGTGAAGGTCAGCTGGTCGGCGGGGACGGTGGCGATCGGGTTGTCGTCGCGCGAGACGGTGTAGCTCGCGACGGCCGTGTTGTCGGTGGCTGTGCCCCAGTCGATGGTGATGGCGGCTTGGCTGTCGGCGGCGCCGGTGAGCGACGCGGGCGCCGAGGGCGCTTCGGTGTCGGGAGCCGGTGGACTGATCGGCGTGACGGCGAGTGCCTGGAGATCGGTCGGACTCAACGCACGCGTGAGGATCCGGAGTTCGTCGACCCGTCCATCGAGGTTCTTGTTGTCGGTGCCGGGGTTGGCGCCGATCTGCACGTCGACGCCGGGATCGTCGGCAATGCCACCGGACTTGGCGGCGGAGGCCACCTCTACCCCGTCGACGTAGAGCCGCATCGCCGCTCCGTCGTACGTCGCCGCGACGAAGTGCCAGGCGCCTGGCGTGAGCACGCCGCTCGGTCCGATGAGGGTCGTCGTATTGTTGCCGTCATCGGTCTTCAGTCGGAGTCGCACTCGCTCGCCGCCGAGCGTGGACAGCATCCACCAGTGGCTGTTGGCCGCGGTGCCGTTCGCCTTTGAGATGATGCGGCCGTCGTTGACGTCGAAGTCGTCGACATTGACCCACGCCGCGATGGTGAGTTCGTTGCCCGGAATGTCGAGCCCGCCGAGGTCGACCGCGCCGACTGCGTTGGTCGTGCCGGTGAACCGTGCCGTGCCGTCGAACTGACCCTCCGGCACGAGCGACGCTGTGCCGAGCAGCGTCGCGTCGAGGTTGTTTCCCGAGTGGTCGACGATCGTGGGACCGGCGTCGTTGAAGTTGTAGGCCACGAGAATGTCGGTCGGTGCCGGGTCGGTCGTGACGAGCGTGGGCCCGGCGGGCGCGCCGTCGTTGCCGGCGGTGTCGGAGGCGAACACGGTGTAGCTGTAGGTCGTCTCTGCGCTCAGACCCGTGTCGGTGAACGTGCGTTGGCTTGCGGGGACCGTGGCGATGGGGGTGTCGTCGCGCGAGACGGTGTAGGTGGCGATGGCGGTGTTGTCGGTGGCTGCGCCCCAGTCGATGGTGAGCTGGGCTGCGCCGTCGGCCGCGCCGGTGAGCGACGCGGGCGCCGTTGGCGGTTCGGTGTCGGGCGCGTCGGTGGTGATGGTGAGGGGTCCGGCGGTGGGGCCGTCGTTGCCGGCGGTGTCGGTGGCGTGGACGGTGTAGTCGTAGGGCGTTTCGGCGGTGAGTGCGGTGTCGGTGAAGGTCAGCTGGTCGGCGGGGACGGTGGCGATGGGGGTGTCGTCGCGCGAGACGGTGTAGGTGGCGATGGCGGTGTTGTCGGTCGCGGCTGTCCAGTCGATGGTGATGGCGGATCGGCTGTCGGCGGCTCCGGTGAGTGACGGCGGTGCGGTCGGTGCTTCGGTGTCGGGCGCGTCGGTGGTGATGGTGAGGGGCCCGGCGGCCGGTCCCGTGTTCGCGGCTGCATCGGTCGCGGTCACGGTGTAGTCGTAGGGCGTGTCGGCGGTGAGTCCGGTGTCGGTGAAGGTCCGTTGGCTGGCGGGGACGGTCGCGACCGTCGTGCCGTTCCGGGCGATCGCGTAGCTCGCGACGGCCGTGTTGTCGGTGGCTGCGCCCCAGTCGATGGTGATCGCCGTTTGGCTGTCGGCGGCGCCGGTGAGCGACGCCGGCGCCGAGGGCGCTTCGGTGTCGGGCGCCGGCGGAGAAACCGGCGTCGCCATCTCGAGCGCGATCTCTGCGGCACTGAGCGCGCTGCCGAAGATCTTGACGTCGTCGATCCGTCCATCGAACACCTGGTCGTCGTCGCCCGGGTTCGCGCCGATGAAGGTGCTCACCGCCGGGTCCTGCGCGACGGCACCGGTCTTCGGTTGCGATCCCACCTCCATGCCATCGAGGAAGATCCTCATGTCAGCGCCGTCGTAGGTCGCCGCGACATGGTGCCAGGTACCCGCGGTGAGACTGCCGTCGAAGCCGATGAGGGTGGACGTCGAGTTCCCGTCGTCCGTACGGAGCCGGAAGCGGGGGTACTCGCCGAACAGTGTGGACAACATCCAGACATGGTCCGCCCCACTGCTCGAGGTGGACTTCGAGATGATGCGGGCGTCGTGCACGCCGAAGTCGTCCGCGTTGATCCACGCCATGAGCGTGAGTTCGTCTGTGGGGATGTCGAGGGTGCCGAGGTCGGCGTAGCCGGTGCTGCCGTTCAGCTCGAGCGCTTGTCCGCTGACCCCGTCCGCCACGAACGCGGCAGGCGCCTGGAGCGTGCCGTCGTTGCCGTAGATCGTCGCGTCGGGCACCGCCGGTCCCGTGCCCTCGAACCCGTACGCCGCCCACAGGCCGGTGGGCGGGGGCAGCGTGATCGCGGTGACCTGCGCTCCACCGGGCGGTGACGTGTTGCCGTCGGCGTCTCGCGCGACGACCTCGTACAGGTAGGCCGTGTCGGCCTCGAGGTTCGTGTCGCTGAAGTTGGTGGTCGCGCCGGAGATCGTGGCGATCTCCACACCGTCGCGGCTGATGATGTAGTCGGTCACGCCGCGGTCGTCGGTCGCCGCGTCCCATGCGAGGTCGACGCGGGTGGTGACGGGCAAGGCGGTCAGGTTCGTCGGTTCGGTCGGAGGTGTGACATCGAGCGTGAGCGTGGACGTCGTCGCGGGAGCGGACGCCGGCGACTCGTTGCCCGCGTGGTCGATGCCGATGACGGTGTACTCGTGGGACGTGTCGGGCGTGAGCCCTGTGTCGGAGAACGCGAGCCCGGCCGTCGTGCCGACCTCGATGCCGTCACGCAGCACCCGGTACTGGAAGATGCCGCGGTTGTCGAGCGACCGATCCCAGGTGAGATCGATGCGCGACGAGGACCACGCGGTCGCGGCGAGCGCCGTGGGGGCCGAGGGCGGCTCGACATCGCTGATGTCGCCTGGCTCGAGTGCCTTGTTCTCGTAGAACCAGACCTTCTGGTTGTGCCAGCCGACCGAGACGATGTCCAGGTCGAAGTCGTTGTCGAAGTCGACGAGCAGGGCGCCGTCGTGGTGGTCGATTCCGGAGCCACCCGGGTCGATGATGTGCTCGGTCCAGGAGGTGGCCAGGTCGTGGTTCTCGTACAGGAGCAGGCGCGTGCCCTGCGTGTGTTCGCCGAGCACCGCATCGATGTCGCCGTCGTTGTCGATGTCGCCGGTGGACATCGAGAAGCCGCCGCCGAGGCCGGTGCCGATCACGTGGTACGGCCACTCCTGCGTGGGGTCGTCGGGATGCTCCAGCCAGATGAAGTCGGTGGGGAGGAGTTCGAACTCGAAGAGGAGGCCGACGACAGCATCCTTGTCACCGTCGCCGTCGACATCAGCCAGTGAGATGCGGTCGGCGTTGTCGTACGGGGTCAGGTTGCCGATGGCGTCGGTCACATCGATGCGGGTCCACGCAGCCGTCGGATACTCGTTGCGGAGCCAGCCCGAGCCCTGGAAGATGTCGAGGTCGCCGTCGCCGTCGATGTCGTCGAGCGGGATCTCCTCGCCCTCGGAGATCGGGCTGATCGTGTTCATTTCCCAGACGTCGGTGGACGGATCGGCGGGAACGGTGAGCACGTCGACGCCGGAGTCGCCGAAGTCGCCGTAGTTCCAGGACACGGCGACGTTCAGCGTGCCGTCCTGATCCAGGTCGGCAACGGAGATCCCCTGGATCAACGCGGCCTCGACCCGGGTGGCCACCCCGGGCTCGATGTTGCTGAGGATCGTGAAGTTGCCGGCGCCGTCGTTGCGGCCCCAATGGAACGTGACGCTCCCGGGGTGGGTCGGTGACTGCGAGACGCCGTCCGTCCCGAGCAGGTCGAGGTCGCCGTCACCGTCGAAGTCATGCACCAGGGCCACATTGTTGAGGGGCGCGCCGATCAGCGTGCGCGTCCACGGCTGTGTGTAGTCGCCGCCCTGGTGTTCGTAGATCCAGCCCCCGGACACGATGTCCATGAAGCCATCGAGATCGAAGTCGCCCCAGAGGGCATGGCTCGCGAGCCACGGCATGTTGCCGTCGACGCTGTGCCGCACCCACTGATCGAGTGGGAGCACGCCGATGTCGATCTCTTCGTTGATCCAGATGTTCACGACGGGTGCGCCGCCGTCGAACGGCTTGCCGAGGATGTCGAGGTCGCCGTCGCCGTCCAGGTCACCCACCTTCGACTGGTGATTGTCGACGCCGTCCGAGAACACCTGGATCTCGTAGTTGCCGGTGCCGTCGCCGAAGAGGACACGTCCCTTGGCATCGGCATTGCCCGCGATCGTCATCTCGGCGACGAAAATGTCGAGCAGGCCGTCGGCGTTGAAGTCGACGATGTCGAGGCTGTGCGCACTGTCGCTGAGTTCCCCGATGGGCTGGGTCGGAACCCAGACGGCGCCGTCCCACTCGTGCACGGTCAGGAAGCTGGTGCCGTCGATCGGACCACTCACGTCGCCGATCACGAACACGAGCTCCGGGCGACCGCCGGGGATCAGCTGGCCCGCCGCGGCGCGCGAGAACGTCATCGCGGGGTCGACCACGTGGGCGGTGTAGGTGGTCGCGTCGATGCGTTCGTACCACCGGCCGGCGCCGATGATGTCGTCGACCCCGTCGAGGTCCACGTCGGCGATCGCCAGACCCTCGTTCTTGTTCGAGTCGGAGAACACGGTGTCGAACGGCCAGGGCCCCGCGGTGGGGTCGGCCGGGATCTCCGCTATGCGCAGGTCGTTCTCGTCCTGCCACCACACGAACTCCTCGGTCCCGTCGGCATCGATGTCGCCGAAGATCACATCGTGGTGACGCGGCTCGCCCGAGTTCTTGATCTCGTGACGGGTCCACGGCGTGGCGGGATCGAAGATCGGGTAGGGGTTCTCCCACCAGTAGATGTGGCTGCCGTCGAGGTCTTCGCCGATCGCGATGTCGAGGTCGCCGTCGCCGTCGATGTCGTGATGCGTGCCACCGGCCTCGAGTGGGAACTGGCCGTCTTCGAACACGTGCTTGGTCCAGCCGGTGCTGTTTCGCTCGTACCAGACACCGGCGGGCGCGACGTTGCGATTGCTCACGACGATGTCATTGAGGCCGTCGTTGTCGACGTCGAAGATCTGTGCATCGGTCTGCTCCGCCCCGGCCGGGAACGGCACGTCGAGGTCGCCGGTGTCCGACGACAACATGTTCCAGGTGACCTCGCCCCGCACTCGTGGCAGCTCCTCCTGGGCCGCCGCCGGTGCGATCACCGTGAGTGTCGCGAGCATGGCGACGGTGAGAGTCGCGACTGCGCCCCGCACGCGCGCCGGTGGTCGTGTCCTCGCCGTGGTGTCGCCCATGTGCGCACTGTTTCCTCGAGCTGAACGGCACTCTACGAGCACGGTTCCGTCCGTGTCGAGGGCCGTGCGTGAGCAGCGCCGGCATTCCGAGCGCGGACCCGGCAGCCGTGATGTCAGGCTCCGCGAGGGCGGCGGGTAGCGTCGCGGCGACCCGTCGAATCGAACGAGAGTGATCATGAAGAACGACGTCACCGAAATGCTGGATCTGGAGTTCCCGATCTTCGCGTTCAGTCACTGCCGCGATGTGGTTGCCGCGGTCTCGAAGGCCGGCGGCCTCGGTGTGCTGGGCGCCGTCGCCCACTCGCCCGAGCAGTTGGAGATCGACCTGGACTGGATCGAGGACGAGATCGGCGACAAGCCCTACGGCGTCGATCTCATCATCCCGGCCAAGTACGCGGGCGACGACCAGGGTGGCTACACCACGGCCGATCTCGTCCAGCTGATCCCCGGCGAGCACCGTGAGTTTCTCGACGACATCCTCGCTCGCTACGACGTTCCGCCGCTGCCGGCGAGTGACGACGACGAGCGGCGCGGGCAAGGCGGGATGGACCGCAGCGGTGCGGCACCGTTCTCGGCGAACGCCGCCGGTCCCCAGATCGACGTCGCTCTCGCGAAGAAGACGGCCTTCGTCGCCAACGCGCTCGGCCCGCCGCCCCAGCACATGATCGACGCCGTGAAGGGCGCGGGCCGGATCGTCGGCGCCCTCGCCGGTCGGCCGTCGCATGCCGAGGCCCACGAGCGTGCGGGCGTCGACATCATCATCGCCCAGGGCTCCGAGGCCGGCGGCCACACCGGCGAGATCGGCACCATGGTCCTCATCCCCGAGATCGTGGACGCGACGTCGCGACCCGTCCTCGGTGCCGGCGGCATCGGTCGCGGACGGCAGATGGCGGCGTCGATGGCGCTCGGAGCGCAGGGAGTGTGGTGCGGTTCGGTATGGCTCACCACCGACGAGGCCGAGACCCACCCGGTCGTGAAGGACAAGTTCCTCGCCGCGACATCGGCGGACACGATCCGCTCGCGTTCGCTCACGGGCAAACACGCCCGCATGCTGAAGTCGGCCTGGACGGACGAATGGGAGAGCGCGGACACGCCCGACCCGCTCGGCATGCCGCTCCAGCCGATCCTGACCGCCGAAGCGCAGCGGCGGATCAACCGCGCCGCGCACAACGCCGGCTCCGGGGCGGAGAAGCTGTCGAACTACTTCGTCGGGCAGATCGTCGGCACCATGAACCAGCGCAAGTCGTCCACGCAGGTCGTCATGGAGATGGTCGAGGAGTTCATCGAAGCGGTCGAGGGCCTCAAGGGCTATCTGGACTATTGAGCCGGCCGCCTCTGTCTCGTCGCAGAGCCGACCGGTACCCTCGGCGCGATGGCTGAGGTCAGCACCACCGGCGTCCGTGCCGCCGTACGCAACGTCGCACGGCGTTCGCTCAAGCGCGTCCCCGTCGCACATCGCCTCGCCAAGGAGGGCGTCGTTGCGTTGAAGCTCGCGCGCTATCGCCGGGCGAAGGCACGCCGCGATGGCGACAGTGCCGATGACGGACCGTGGCAGGCGCCGCTCGACGGATGGTCGGACCTCGGCGTCGATGCGGTGCGCTCGCGGGCCGCTGCGGCGGATGTCCCCGTGACCGAGAGCGAGGATGGGATCGTCGTCGCCCCCGGACCCGCCGCGGTGACCGTCTTCGGAGCCGCGGCCGAGGTGTTCCCGCCGGACGCCGCCTATCTCGTGCTCGACACCGTCGATCCCGCGGCGGTGGATGCCCGTTCCGTCGCGGTGACCGCGGCATGGCTCGATGGCGGGCCGCGACCCTACGACGCGGTCACCAACCCATCGGGCGGGGTTGTCGTCACCGGGCCAGGCGGCTCGGGAGCCGGACCCGGTCCGGCGGACCGGGCAGCACTGACCGATCGGGTCATCGAGCGCCACGAAGAAACGCTGCATTTCGGTGACGTGCTCAGCGTCGTCAACGGCGGCGAACGGTTTCTCTACCAGGACGTGCCCGGTCGACGAGCGCCGGGTCGCCGCGACACGACCTCCCGGATCGAGGCGATCGAAGCGATGCTCGCCCGTCATGGCGGCGGCTTCGCCGGTCGGACCGTGTTCGACGTGTGCTGCAACAGCGGCATGATGATGGGGGAGGCCCTCGCCCGGGGCGCCCGCTGGGC
>BQJV01000021.1 GCA_021604885.1 Acidimicrobiales bacterium | reverse complement strand
GTGCGAAGCAGGGCGATGCCACACCAGGCGAACCATGCGATGGACCCGAGTCCGAACACCATCCCGACGTCGGACAGGCCCGGGACGAGGGTGATGAGACCGGCGGCGGCGCTGACGATACCCAGCACATTGAGTCCCCTCGGAAGTCGTCCGCTCCCCCAGGCGGCGAGGCTGACGAGCAGAATCCACACCCCACCCACGAGTTCGTTGCCGCCGCCGAGGCCGTCGGTGACGGTGTCGATGCTCGACCACAGCGCCTCGGCGGCGGCGGGGTCGGTTTCGTCGAGGTCGGCGACGGCGGTGATGCCGATGTTGGAGATCATGCCGGTGGCAAACATCAGGCCGGCCCAGATGTACGCGAAGACCGTTCCGATGTCGGCGAGTTGCGGGCTGACGTCGACCAACCGGCGGTGCAGTGCGCGGGCCAGCGGGATGATGGCGACCCCGAACACCAGGAAGATCACCAGGTACCAGACGAAGAGCGTTGTCTGGTGGTTGACGAGGAAGCCGACGGACTCGGCCGGCGTGAGATCACCTTCGCCGTAGTCGCTCAGGCTCGTGACGAACAGGGCGATGCCGAACACGAATGTGCCGGCGGCGACGAGGGCGCCGATCGCGCCGGCCCGGACGGTGTGCGTGTCCGGGCGGTCGGTGGTGTGGGTGGTGGTCATGGGTGCCTTTCGTTGGTGCTGGTCGCGGTCAGGAACGTTCGTTGTCAGCCGACGTGAGGCTGACGATCTCGATCGCGAGGGATGTGAGGTGGTGGATCACGCCGTGGAGGTGCGCCGGGTCGCGGATCTCGCCGACCAGGCGCGTGTTCCCGTCCTCCGTGGTGTCGACCGAGAAGTCGTCGCGGAGGCGGCCGAGAAGGCGGTCGCCGGCGTGGCCTCGGAAGACGATCTCGTAGGTGGACGGATGTTTCATGGCCGCAGCGTCGTCGCGCACCGTGTGGTTCGTCATCGCTCGACGGCCGATCTCACCCGGGTGAGATCCCGCCGGGCGGGCTCCTCGTCGGCCGCGCGACGGTTCTAGGATCGGACCATGGAAGCGGGCGGAGAGATGGCGCTGGTCGCGACGAAGCTGACCGCTCCCACCCTCCCGGGCCGGTTGGTCGAACGCCCCCGCCTCGACGACCTCCTGGATGCCGCGGCTGCGGATCCCGCCGTTCGCGTCGTACTCGTCAGCGCACCTGCGGGTTCGGGGAAGTCGACGCTGATCGCCGCGTGGCAGCAGCAGCGAGGCGATTGTGCGTGGGTGCAAGTCGACCGGGCCGATCATGACCCCGCCCGCTTCTGGGGTCACCTGGTCGGCGCGCTGGCGAGTGTTGTCCCCGGTGTCGAAGCTGCCGCAGGACCAGCAGTGCGGACGTCGGGCGACGACGCGGAGCCGCTGCTCGAACGCATCACCAACGCACTCGCCGGTGCGCCGCCCGTGGTGTTGGTGATCGACGACTACCACCTGGTCGGCAATCCGGTGGTCGACGACGCGGTCGAGCGGCTGATCGAACTCACGCCACCCAACTTTCTGCTGATCCTCGGCACCCGACGGGATCCGACGCTGCGCCTCTCGAGACTGCGCGTCCGCAACCAGCTGATCGAGGTGCGAGCCGACGAGCTGAAGTTCGCTCCCGCCGAAGCTCGCCTTCTTCTCGTCGATGACGATCGCGAGCTCACCGCCCCTCAGGCCGATGCCCTGTGTGTGCGCACCGAGGGATGGGCGGCCGGCCTCGTCCTCGCCGGGCTGTCGCTTCGCGGCAGCGACGACCACGACGCGTTCGTGGAGGCGTTCCAGGGCGACGACCGCCTGGTGGTCGATTATCTGACCGACGAGTACCTCGCCGGCGTCGACGACCAGGACCGCGACCGCATGCTTCGAACGGCGATCCTGGATCGCATGTGCGGACCGCTCGTCGACGCGGTGTGTGGGACCAGCGATGGCGGCAGTTGGCTCCGCCGCACCGCAGCCACGAACCAGCTCGTGATCGGACTCGACTCAACCGGCACCTGGTACCGCTACCACCATCTGCTGGGCGACGTCCTCCGGCTCGAAGCCGAGCATGCCCTCGTGGATGTGGAGGCGGCGCACCGGCAAGCGGCACGATGGCACCACGAGGCGGGTGATCCCCATGACGCAGTCGAGCACTACCTCGCCGCCGGCGATCTCGATGTCGCGGCGGATCTCATCTACGACGAAGCCACCGACCTGATGAACCGGGGCCAGCTCAGGACAGTGGCCGATCAGGTCGATCGCCTCGGCCCGATGGCCGAGCGCCACGCCGGCGCGATGATCGTCCAGGGCTGGATATCGCTGTTCACCGGAAGGTTCGGCGAGGCCCATCGGTGCCTCGCCCGCGCCCGGGCCCTCGACCCCTCCGGCGACGAGGTCGGACTCATCGTCGCGTTGGCGATCATGACCCACTTGGCGACGGGGAACATCGCCGACGCGCTGGCCGAAGCGCGCTCGGCCGACGAGCCGACCGAGTCGACCCAGGCCATGACCCTGGCAGGCGCCCACGTGTGGGCCGGCGAGTTCGACCATGCTCGACCGCTCCTCGAGCAGGCCGAGCGGATGGCGCCGAACGAAGGACACACCTTCGTCGAGATGGTGAACCCCATCTTCTCCGCGATCGCCCACATCGAGACCGGCGACGCCGACGCCGCGCGCGCCGATGCCGGGCGAGCGATCGACGTCGTCCGACGGCACGGCCTCGCGGACTCCGCCCAGAGTGCGCTCGCGTACAGCGTCCTGGCCCGCACGGCCGCGGAGCCCGACGCGGCGATCGCCGCAGCCGAACGGGGTGTCGAACTGGCGAGGAAGTCGCCCGAGCGCATCATGTTCGCCTACGCGCTGGCCTCCGGCGGCGACGTCCTCTGTCACCACGATCAGCCGCGCGGCGCAGATCTGGTCCGCGAGGCGCGATCGGTCATCGACCGCTGCGCCGATCCGGGCATCGCCGGGCGATACCTCGCCCGCGTCGAAGCCCGCCATCACCTCGCCGAGCCATCGGCGGAGACACCGGGCTTGGTCGAGGATCTGACGGACCGTGAGCTCGCCGTCCTGCACTACCTGCCGTCGCCGATGTCCCAGCGCGACATCGCCAACGAGCTCTACGTCTCATTGAACACGGTGAAGACGCACTGCAGGGCGATCTACCGCAAGCTCGGCGTGGGCGACCGCAAGGCCGCCGTGCAGGCCGCACGCGACGCGGGCCTGCTGTAAGCGCAGGCGCCCGCTCGATCTCACCCGGGTGAGATCGACTCCTGAGCGATGACGGGTCACTCCGTGCACCGCGACCGTGGTCCCCACTCGCCGAAAGGACCCGACATGGAAGCCCTCGTCTCCAACACCTGGTACGCCGTCGAACGCTCGGCCAACCTGAAACTGAGGCCGACCACGGTCGAACGACTCGGCAACCGCTACGTCCTCTGGCGCAGCGCCGCCGGCGTGCACGCTGCTCCCGCCCAGTGCCCCCATCGTGGCGCCGACCTCGGCGACGGACGAGTCCGGAACGGATGCCTCACCTGCCCGTACCACGGCATCGCCTTCACCGGTGATGGCACCGCGGTCCACCGTCCCGCCCAGGGCTGCGAGGAGCACATCCCGAAGAAGGCCGGGCTGCGCACCGTGCCTGCGGTCGAGGTCCACGGCTATGTGTGGATCTGGCACGGGGACGCCACCCCCACCGACGGGCCGGAGTGGTTCGACGGCGACGACTCGTCCGTGATCGTCGGCGCGGATCAGACATGGGACGTCCACTACTCCCGCTTCATGGAGTCGGCACTCGACTTCCACCACGTGCCCTTCGTCCACGGCCGCTACGCGCCGGGCGCCGGGCAGCGACTCACCGACATCGACCTCAGGGACGATGGCATGCGTTTGTCGATGTCGGCCGCGCTCACCAACGAGAAGGGCCGGTCCCTTCCCGTGGCCGGCGAGGTGATCATGCCGTGCAGCCTGCAGGTCACGATCGGCGCCACCAGCTTCGTCGCCGTCGGCACCCCCGTCGACGACCACCGCACCTGGGTCGCCGCCAACTACAAGCCGTCCTACACCGCCCGGATCCCCGGTGTCCGCTGGGTCGAGGCATGGCTGGCCATGGTCGTGGACTTCAAGCTGTTCCAACGCCAGGACCGCGCCATCTACGAGGCGCTCGATCCGGGCCCGAGCCCGCTCGAGCACATGGCACTCATGCCTGCGGACCGCGGAGCCGCCCTGTGGATCCGCCGCTGGCGAGAGCTCGCCGCGCCCATCGACCGACCCTGACGTCGAGACGGTCGATTCAGGATTGCTCCTCGGCGAGGAGAAGCTGCCGGAGCCCTTCGGCAGTCTGATCACGGCGTTCCGCGTTGCCGATCGCAGCGTCGACGAGTTCCCTCTCGGCGCGCAGGACCGCGGGAAGAGCGCGGTCGATGAGGTCGCGGCCGGCCACCGTGAGGCCGATCAGCACGCCGCGGCGGTCGTTGGGATCGCGCTCCCGCTCGAGGAGGCCGCTGGACTCGAGTCTGTCGAGACGCTTGGTCATGCCACCCGACGAGAGCATCAGGGACTGTTGGAGCTCGCGGACATTGATCGCCGTCGGCGTGGCCGTGCGCCGCAGGGAGGCGAGGACATCGAAGTCGGCGACCGTGAGTCCGAAGCTCGCGAGCTGGACCTCCCGCCGATCCTCGAGATGGCGGGCGAGCCGGAGGACCCGGCCGACGATCGGTAGCCCTGACGGGTCGAGGTCGGGATAGTGCTCCTGCAGGTCGTCGACGATGCCGTCGATCGCGTCGGTTGCCGGTTCATCGTCCACGAGAGAATCTTACCAGAGAGACTCTTGACAGCAAGTTGTATTCTGGCAATACTCGGAAGTATCACGCCAGCGAGACACTTTCTGGCGACCTACTCCCCGATTCGAGCCGCACACAATGCCGACAACCGCACCCCCGTCGATCGCTCCCTTCGCGAACGTCTCGGCCACCGCCGGCCGGGCCGATGTGCTCCTCACGGCGTTCGCGCCCGTCGCCTGGGGCACGACCTATATCGTGACCACGGAGTTGCTCCCGCCGGACCGACCGATGCTCACCGCCGTGCTCCGGGCACTCCCGGCGGGCCTCGCGCTGGCCGCCATGACTCGGCAGCGCCCGACCGGCTCGTGGTGGTGGAAGGCGGCCGTACTCGGGGCACTCAACATCGGCGCGTTCTTCGCCCTGCTGTTCGTTGCGGCCTACCGGCTCCCCGGCGGGGTCGCCGCGACGCTGGGGAGCATCCAGCCGCTCGTCGCCGCCGGACTCGCGGCCGTGATCCTCAAGGAACGCTTCCGGACCACGACCGCCGTCGCCGGCTCGCTCGGGATCATCGGCGTGGCGCTCCTGGTGCTGCGCTCGGACGCCACCCTCGACGCGGTGGGCGTGCTGGCCGGACTCGCCGGAGCGGTGTCGATGGCCACCGGAGTGGTCTTGACCAAGCGCTGGGGTCGACCGGTCTCGCTGCCCGCTTTCACGAGCTGGCAACTCATCGCCGGCGGGCTCCTGCTCGCCCCGGTCGCGGCCCTCGCCGAAGGCGCACCGCCGACCCTCACCACCGCCAACTATCTGGGGTACGCCTGGTTGGCCACCGGCGGCACGGCCGTCGCGTACCTGGTCTGGTTCCGCGGCATCGCCCGACTGCCGGTCGCCCAGGTGTCACTGCTCGGACTGGCCAGTCCCGCGGTCGCCACCTTTGCCGGTTTCGCCGTGTTGGGCCAGACCCTCACTCCCGTCCAGCTCACCGGCGCCGGCCTCGTGTTGACCGCCATCTGGATCGGCCAACGTCCCCCACGCGATTACGTCAACTGAAGGAGAACACCATGTCCACCACCGCCAACAACGACCCGTACGCCGGCGCTCGCTTCGCCGGCGTGCTGTACGTCATCATCGTCGCCTTCGGCCTCTTCGCCGAGGTCGGCGTCCGAGCTCGCCTCATCGAGACGGGCGACCCGGCCACGACTGCGGCGAACATCGCGGACTCACCGTGGCTGTTCCGGGCCGGGTTCGCCGCCGACCTGGTCGTGTTCCTGGCCGATGTCGCGCTCGCCGTCCTGCTCTACCGCCTGCTCGAGCCGATCAGCCGCACGCTCTCGATGGCGGCGGCCGCGTTCCGCTTGACCCAGACCGCGATCATCGGCATGAACTTGCTGAACATGTTCAACGCCGTGCGCATTCTCGACGACGCCGACCATCTCGAAGCGTTCGGCGGCGACCAGGTCGAATCGCTCGCCCTGCTCGCCCTCGACACCCATCGCTATGGCTACATCCTCGGTCTGACGTTCTTCGGCGTGGCCACCATGATCATCGGCTTCATGGCCATCACCTCTCCCCGTCTGCCCACGGCGATGGGAGCAGTCCTGAGCGTGGCCGGTGCCGGGTACGTCATCGATTCGGCCATGTTCTTCATGATCCCCGGCTATGACGGTGCCGTCTCGCCGATCGTGCTCGCCCCGGCCGTCGTCTCCGAGGTCTGGTTCGCGCTGTGGCTGCTCACCCGGGCCCACCGTCTCTCGACGACCCGCGAAGCATCACCGCCGCCCGCGGCCGCGGCTCCGGTCCGCGCTCCTCGCATCAGCGTCCCGGCCTGACACCGAAACCGACGAAACGTTCGACGAAAGGAACCAACCATGCTCATCGACGGCCTGCACCACGCGGCCATCCTCACCAACGACACCGACCGGTTCACCGCCTTCTACCAGCACATCTTCGACGCCGTCGTCGACGCCTCGAACCGCGACGGTCCGGTCCGACTCACCTTTCTCACGATCGGCGCCCACACCGAGCTCAACGTCTTCGAGATCGACGACAACGACCAGGCCGATCACCAGACCCCGATGTTCGGCCGGGGTCGGCTCGACCACATCGGGCTGCGCGCCGCTTCCATCGACGCGTTCGACGAGATCCGCGATCGACTCATGGCCGCCGGCGCCTCGGACGGGTTCGTCACCGACTTCGGGCCGGTGCTCAGCACCTTCTTCGCCGACCCGGACGGACTCGAGGGTGAGGTCTGCGTTCCCAACCCCGACGCCGAACCCGGGATCCGGAACCCACCAGGCACGCCGGCCCGCCGCTACCACGGCTGAACCCGCCCGTTGCCACTACGACCCCGGAGGTAGTGGAAACCCGTGCCGCACGTGTCGATGATGTACTTCACAACCCTCGATGATCTGGAGCCCTCACCTTGTCCACCGTGGATTTGTCCACCATGGATCTCCGACTCGGCACGGTGCTGCCCAGCCGCGAACTCGCGCTCGCCTCGGTCCACGACCCGTCGCCGATCGTTGCGTTGGCCGCGGACCTCGACACCGCCGGTGTCGATTCGTTGTGGGTCGGCGAATCGATCACGGCGAGACCGCGAATCGACACCTACACGCTCCTGGCCGCAGTCGCCGCCGTCACCTCGGACGCGACGCTGGGAACCGCCGTGCTGTTGCCGGCGCTCCGCAACCCCGTCGCCTTCGCCCATCAGGTCGCCGGCCTCGACCGGCTCGCGCAGGGCCGCCTCGTCGTCGGGGTCGGAGCCGGCTTCCCCGGCCCGGACACCCAGTCGGAGTTCGCCGCGCTCGGCGCCGACTACCACCGACGAGTCAGCGGCACCGAAGCGACGTTGACCGCAGCGAGGGCGATCTGGCGGGCCGCCGCCACGGGCGAGCAGGCAGCCGATCCGACCGGCCGGTTCGGCTTCGACGGCGTGGCGATCACCCCGGCGCCGACCACCACCGACGGGCCGCCGACCTGGCTGGCCACGGCCACGCCGGGTGGGCTCCGGCGTTGTGGTGAGCATCACGACGGCTGGCTGCCCTACCCGCCGGAACCCGCCGACTACGCCGCCGGGCTCGCGCAGGTTCGGTCGGCCGCCGACGCCGCCGGCCGCGACCCGAACACGATCGACGCCGGCCTGTACGTCACCGCCGCGATCGGCTCGGGCACCACGTCGCAACAGAGACTCGACGACTACTGCAACGCGTACTACGGCGGACCCAGCGACCTGGTCGGCCTGATCCAGGCCCTTGTCCCCGGCACGCTGACCCAGGTCGTGGACCGACTCTCGGCCTACATCGAGGCGGGCGCCCGACATCTGGTGATCCGCCACGCCACGCTCGACCCGACCCTGATCGCAGACGAGGCCCAGCAACTCCACGACGCGGTGCGCGCCCGCTACGCGGGCACCTGACGCTGCTCCAGCCAGTCCAACATCAGCCGGGTGGTCTCCTCCGGACGCTCCTGCTGGATCCAGTGGCCGCAGTCCAGGCTCGCCTCCTGCACGTTCGGCACGACGGCGGCGAGGTTCTCCGGCCGCGGAATCGGATCCCGCTCGCCGTAGATCATGAGCGCGGGGTGCTCGATGATCGGCTCCACGTCGGCCAGGAGATGCCAGTTCCGATCGAGGTTTCGGTACCAGTTGATGCTCCCGGTGAACCCGGACGACTCGAACGCGGACACGAACACCTCCAACTCACGATCGCTCATCAACGCGTCGCCGGGCGCCGTGTCCGCCTGGGCGAGGTTGATCATCGCCATACCGGGCTCGGGCGGCGCCAACGGCACGTTCGTGCGGAACAGGTTGCCCAGGAACTGCGCTGCATGCTGGTCGAGCACCGCGTCGGCAACGCCGGGCTGCCGGTTGAAGTGCACGAAGTAGAAGTCGGGGCCGAAGATCTGCTCCATCATCTCGATCCAGGGCATCGGTCCGCGCTCCTGGTACGGCAGGGCCAGGTTGATGACGCCGTTCACCCGGTCCGGGTGCAACAGGGCCAGATGCCACACCACGTTGGCGCCCCAGTCATGACCGACGAACGTCGCGTCGTCGTACCCGAAGTGATCGAGGAGCGCGGCGAGGTCGTCGGTGAGATGGGTGATGTCGTAGTCGGTGACCTCGGCCGGACGAGACGAACCGCCGTAGCCCCGCTGGTTCGGCACGATGACGTGGTAGCCGGCCGCCGCGAGCGCAGGCATCTGGTGACGCCAGGTGAACGCATGCTCCGGCCAGCCGTGGCAGAGGACGATGGGCTTCGTGTTCTCGCGGCCGGCTTCGAAGACTTCGAGCTGGACGCCGTTGACGGACACGAGCGTGGGCTCCGGGAAGCCGTGTGCATCGAACATGGTGGTTCCTTTCGTGGGGGTTGCATCACCGTAGAAATCGATGCGGACAGAAACGGTCCGCAATGGATTCCGGGAGCGGGAAAAAGTCGTTGTCCGGTTGCGGCTGTGACGAACACCACGCCGCGCACGGGTTTGGCGCCCCGTTCCCCCGGGTAACCCGCCCCGTGAACGATTCTCGAAAGCCGAGCCTCGCGAAAGGACCCCTGATGACCACCACGATCGACCAGCTCAGCGAGCGGATGACCGCCGCCCTGGACGAGGCCGAGGAACGGCTCCCCGTCGTCCCCGCCCGTATCCTGCGCCTGGAGCGCACGATCGCCGGCCGCACCACCGACGCCGTCGTGAGCGTGGCCAACGCGGCACGCGCCTCGATCGAGCGCGTCAACACGCAGGCGGCCACGTCGGCGAAGACCGTTGTCGGCACCGCCCGTCGCTCGGTCACCTCCACGCTCGACACCGCCCGCACCGGGTACCGCACCGTCGTCGGACAGGGCTCCGCCCAGATCTCCCGCGTCGGCGACGCCGCCGAACGCGAGATGGCCCGCGCTAACCAGCGCATCGCCGAGACCGCGGCCGACGCGATCGAGGTCATCGACCCCGACGACGACGCCAGCACCGGCTACGACCGTTGGACCCGTGAGGAGCTCTACGAGAAGGCCGTCGAGCTCGACATCTCCGGTCGCTCGAGCATGGACAAAGCCGAGCTGCTCGCCGCGGTCCGGTCCCACCAGGGCTGAACGGACGACCCCGCCTGCCAGAGCAGGCGAACGGAACGACGAAGGCCCGGAACCTGTTGGGGTTCCGGGCCTTCTCGTTGGTGGCGGGGGCAGGATTTGAACCTGCGAGAGCGCCTGAATTCTCAGCAGATCGTGCGCACCGCTGTTCCCCACCGCTCCCCGCTGTTTCCCTGGGACGCCCTCGTCGCACCTGCCTCGATCGACTTCGTGGCGAGTGTGGTCATGGGGAGACGCCATTGGTGCAATCGGCGATGGCACCAAGCGCTGCTTGAGGGTCGTCCGGGGTGATGCCCACCCGGAAGAAGCGGCCGACATCGAGTTCGATGCCTTGCTTGCGGTGGCGACGGTTGGGATCCGCGGGGAACCAGGTCCTCGGCCGGTTCGGGCCGATCCCGATGAGTCGGAAACGGCTCATTCCGAGATCAAACAGCCGGGCGCTACGGACGTCGGCGAGTGGGATGTGGCGGGTCTTGAGCAAGGAGCGGATATGGATCCCTTCGTCGTCGACAGAAACTCGATCGTCTTGGTACGTGGTCGACATCGTGGGCCTCTCGGTGGTGGTGGTCGTGGACGATCGTTATCCGTTGCTGGGTGGGGTTTCATCACCCAACCTGGTCGAGGGCGGGGTGAGTTCGGCACGCGGAACAGTCCGGCGGTGGATGACGCATGGTCACAGCAGGCCGAAACTCTTGGCCGCGGCGACAGCGTCGTCGCGGGACGAAACGCCGAGTTTTCGATAGATCTGACGGTTGTAGGTCTTGACGGTGTTGAACGACACGTGGAGCGCCTCGCCCAGCTCGCGCTGACTCAGCGTCCCCGGTAGGAGTCGAAGGAGCCCCATCTCTCGATCGGTGAGGGCCTCGACGGGAGCGTCGAGACGCTTGGACCGCTGTCGCCGTGCGGGAAGCCGGAGTTGGCGTTCGGTGATCCTGAGTCTGTCTTCAAGGATTCCGGGATCGGGAATAGAGGCGATGTCGGCTTCCACGGTGCGCAGCGAATCGGCTGCATGCGGATCGCCGAGGCTGTGTCGCGCCTCTGCGAGGACCATGCCGGCGAGACAGCCAACGGGTAGGTCGTTGCGGCGCGGGGCCAACTCGACGGCACGTTGCGCGTCGTCGAGCGCTTGTTTGACCTCTCCCGTGAGCATGCCCTGACGGGCTCGGGCGAGGTAGCAGATCGCGGCGTAGCCAAAGCTCTGGAGTCCGGCGGTTTCCGCTGTGGCGAAGGAAGATGCGACAAGGGGGGCCGCCGTTGTGGGGTCGTGATCGTCGAGTGCGATGAGGGCCAGGTAGGCATCGGCGAGGAGGACCGCGTACGGATCTTGGATCTGCAGGGACAACGATCGAGTCCTCACGAAGAGGTCGGGATCTGGTTCGCCGACCCAGTAGCGGGTAGCTGACTCCACATAGGCGAGCGCCGCTTCGGTGCGTGTGGAGGTTCCTGCCTCTCGTGCTGCGTCGGCGGTCTCGGCCGCCGCCTGGAAGGCGCCTCCGAGGAGGAACGCGTAGGCGCGCAGCACGTCGATCTCTCCGGCGTCGCCGAGGCCGATCCCTGACGTCCATCGCTCCGACCCGAGAAGGTTCTTCGCGATGCGACACTGGCGCTCGACGGCGTCGATGTCGCCGTCGATGACTGCCAGCCAGGCTCGAAGGGCGGCCAGATCGACCATTTGGTCGGAGTTGTCGGTGGTGGGTAGCTGGGCGCACCAGCGGGCCACTGTGCTGTGCTGGCCAGTGTCGATCAGCTCGACCCCGGATCGACCCACCAGCCGGAAGGCGAGGTCGGTGTCACCTCCCTCCAGGGCATGGTCGACCGCGAGAATGGCATCGCCGCGTGCCGAGTAGATCTCTGCGACACGAAGGTGCGACCTGCGAGAGCCGTCCGGATCGACGCGTTCGGCTTCGACGCGAAGCCAGTCGCTGAACAGCTGGTGATAGCGGTAGGTGCGGCCGGCGTTGTCGGTCGGGATGAGGAAGAGGTTGGTGCGGCTGAGGTGATCGAGCCTGACCGCGGAGTCGGAGCGCTGGAGTAGCTCGTCGCAGACCGTTGGTTCGAGTTCGGTCAGGACCGCGGTGCCGACCAGAAACCGGCGGTCTTCACTGTCGAGACGCGCGAGCACTTCGCTGGACAGATAGTCGCTGACCATCCGGTCATCGCCGGCGAACGCCTCGACCAGGTGCTGGGGGTCGTCCACTGAACGCAGCGAGAGGCCTGCCAGGTAGAGCCCTGCGGCCCACCCTTCGGTGCGCTCGATGAGTACGCAGACGAGGTCGCGGTCGAGGGGCTTGCCGATCGCGCTGGCGAGAATCCGGCTGGCGGAGTCGAAGCCCATTCGAAGCTGCTCGAGTCGGATCTCGCAGAGTCGGCCGGCGACGCGTCGGCGTGGCAGGTGCAGGGGTGGTTCGGTTCGGGTGACGATCACCACCGACACGTTGAGAGGTGCGAGATCGATGAGGGCCTCGACCGATTCGTGGACTTCGGGGTTGGTGATCAGGTGATAGTCCTCGATCACGATGGTCACGCTCTGGGTTCCCAGCTGCACGATGAGAGGCTCGACGATCTCTGGGAGCACAGGCAGCGCCGGTGCGCGCAGTGCGGCGACCTGCTGCGAGATATCGACGTCCGCGACGTCTGCGATCGCCGTCAGCAAGTGTGTCCAGCATCGGGTTGGGTCGTTGTCGGATCGGTCGAGCGCGAGATAGGCGACGGGTGATTCGTGCACGCGGAGCCACTCGGCCAGAAGCTGCGACTTACCCCACCCTGCGGGGGCAATGACCGCTCTGAGCGAACCAATCTGGCAGTCTTCGAGGTGGGCGATGAGTTCCGGTCGGGTGACCGCGTCGGGGCGCGGCGTCGGGGGCTGCAGCTTCGAGGCGAGTACCACGGTCCCTGTCATCGCTCCTCCCAGCGATCACCCTAGATCGGTCGCTGTTTGTCATCACATGGCCATCCGGTGGCGGGTGTCGGGTTTCACCCACCCTCGCTTGTGGCGGGGTGGTGTGGTCCCACCCAGATGTCCTCGATCGTCGTGGTTGACGCAGACATTGGGAGATGTTGACGTGACCACCGAGTTGCTCCGAATCGAACTGGCCGGCGAGCTGGCTGACACCACCGCCGAAGCGCTCGGCTGCTGGCTCGAACGTGGCCAGTACATCCAGCTCGTCACCGCATATGTCGACCAGGCGCAGCTGACCGGGTTGTTGGTGCAGTTGGCGGATCTCCACATCTCCTATGACCGCGTCGAGATCGGCGGCATCGATGTCGCCGGCTCGGACCCAACCGGGTTCGCGCGAGACCAGGGGGAAGCACAATGACCACAAACTCGATTTTCGAATCGATCGGAGACCACCTCCGATGGATCGTCGCTGCCATAGCGATCCTCACGATCGCGGCGGTGCCGTTTGCCACGGCGCACATGGACGCCGAGGAGCCAAGCTTCGATCCCACCGGTGAGCTCTATGACATCCACGACCTTTCCGACGAGATCTTCGTCTCTGACTCAACCGTCGTGGCGGTGCCCTTCGTCGTCGAGGCCAGCGGCGGTGATGCCCTCTCCCGTGAGGTGCTGTTGGAGTGGAAGAACAACAGCGATGCCGTCCGAGCGACCCCGGAGTTCGCCAACCATCTCGCGGGCCGGTTCGCGTTCGACCTCGACGTCGAGATCACCGGCGTCTACTCGATCGCGGATGCTGTCGACGACGCGTTGCCGAACGGGCTCGAAGCCGCCACCGACGCTGACATCAAACGGGCCCTTACCGAGATTCTCGGTGAAGGCGCGGTCGGCCCCCCGCTGAGATCGACGTTGTCGCTCGATGCCGCCGCTGCGACCGAAACCGTCGACGGCGACGAGCTCGCCGTGTGGCGGTCCTCAGCGTTCATGGCACGGCTACTCGTCGACGATGCCAGCTTCGCCGGCGGCGAGGACACCGACTTCTCCGATCTCAACACCGACGCTCAGGAGTTCACCCGCGACGTGCAGACGGCACTCAAGGGCGACGAGAACAGCTTCACGGCCTGGGGCGTTGGCTTCGACGGATCGCTCACCTTCGACGAACAGCTTGCCGAGGCATCGCCGTTCATCCTGTTCGCCATCGTCGGAGTACTGCTGCTGGTCGGTGCCTTGTTGCGCTCGTATTGGGCTGCCGCGGTCGTCGCCACCGGCCTCGGCGTGACGATGCTCTGGTATGGAGCGCTTCTCGAGGTGTTGGGCTTCAAGGGCGGCATGTTGTTGGGATTCGTTGCCCCGATCGCGACCATCAGTTTCGGCGTGGACTTCTTCGTCCATGCGAGTGGACGAGCCCGTGAAGAACAAGTGGAAGGCGCCTCGCGGCACGCGGCCTACCCCCGAGGCCTCGGCGCCGTGTTTCCCGCGCTCTTGCTGGCCGTGGTGTCGTCGATCGCCGCGTTCTTGTCGAACGGTGTCGCCGGTATCGAAGCAATCGTGGAGTTCGGGCTCGGCTCAGCGCTCGCACTGTTTCTCGCCTTCTCGGTGTTGAGCATCGTCGCCCCGAAGGCACTGCTCGTCCTCGAGGAGAGTCTCGGTGATCCGCCGCTCGACCGTGGCCGCATGATCGGCGAGAAGCTCGGGTTCGCCCTCATGGCCGGCGCCGCCGGAACGATGGTCACGATGAGTATTGTGATGCCCCCGGTCGGGGCCGCTCTGCTGGTCGTGTTCGCCGCACTGTTCGTCGCTCTCCCCCACCGCGTCGCCCGCCGCAGGTACACCAAGGCCGCAGCGGCTGGGCGTCCCACCGGGCTCGAGATCAAAGGCGCGGGACATGGGTTCAAAGCTGCTGGCGACGTGGTGCATTTCCTGGCTCGGTGGAGGGTGTTCACTCTGCCGGTGACCGTTGCGCTGGCAGTGCTCGGCATCATCGGGTTCACCCAGGTGAAGTCGGAGTTCGCGTTCAGCGACTTCTTCAACTCCGACAGTGGCTTCATCCAGAGCATCGACACCCTCGAGCGCAACTTCGGCGCCGGAGGCGGTTCCGAGGACGGCTACATCTTCATCGAAGGTGACTTGACCCAGCCAGCCGTGCTCGCGGCCATCGCCCAGGCAGAGGCTGACGTCGCTGCGGCTGACACCGACGACGACGACGGGTTCTTGTTCCGTGATGTCGACGGCACGCTCGACGCTGGCGACAACGCCATGACCGTGGTGCGCGCCGCCACGGGATCCGCGGCCGCGATCGACGCCATTGCAGCCGAGACCGGCGTGGTACTCACCGACGCCGACGGCGACGGGCTCGCCGACACCGCCGACCAGGTTCGAGCAATCTACGACGTCGGCTTCGCTCAGGGAATCGTCAACGACGCCGGCGAACTGTCGTTCCAGCCCGAGGCGATGCGCGAGATCCTCTACGACGCCGGCGACGGCACCTACGCCACTCGCATGCTCGTGGGGATCGCCAGCCTGACCGACGACGAGATCATCACCGATGCCCGCAACGCTCTCGAAGACGCCGCCAGTCGACTCGAGACCGGCCCGGCCGGCGGGGACCTCACGCGGGTCGCGGTGTCCGGTGAGACGATCACCAGCAAGGACAGCCTCGATGCCTTCACCGACGCCATGGTCGTCGCCTTGCCAGTCGCCTTGCTGCTCTGTGCGCTGATCGCATCGGCGTTCATGCGCTCGGTCAAGTACGGCGTGGCCTCTGTCGTACCGATCGTGCTGGTGGTCGGCTGGGTATACGGGTTCATGTACGTCGCGGACTACAAGATCAACGTCGTCACCGCCACGATCGCCGCCATCGCCGTTGGTGTGGGCATCGACTTCTCGACGCACTTCACGATGCGATTCCGTGAAGAGTTCGAAGGGGAACCGAGCCGGTTCCCGGCCCTGCGCCGAGCCGGCGAAGGGACAGGTGGAGCGTTGGCGATCTCCGCGTTGTCGTCGATCATCGGCTTCTCGGTGATGGCTCTCGCTCCGATGCCCATCTTCGCCGTCTTCGGAACCCTCACGGCGGTCATGATCGTGTTCTCGCTCCTGGTGTCGCTGATGGTCCTGCCCAGCCTGCTGCTCGTCGTCACCCGGTCCCGGCGCGGCGATGATCGCGAAACGCTGCTGGACCTCGTCGGGTTGGGCAGGACCATCAGCGACACCAGGAGCGAGAACACGATCATGACCGCCGTGAGGGTTCCGAAGACGGCGAAGATGGGCATCGGAGCGAGAG
>BQJV01000020.1 GCA_021604885.1 Acidimicrobiales bacterium | reverse complement strand
GGCTACTGGGCGTGGGACCCGGTCGAGAACGCCTCGTTCCTGCCGTGGCTCACCGGCACGGCCTTCATCCATTCCGTGATGGTGCAGGAGCGGCGCGGCATGCTCCGCGTCTGGAATCTCTCCCTCGTGATCGCGACCTTCTCGTTGACGATCCTCGGCACGTTCATCACCCGCTCCGGTGTGCTCGAGTCCGTGCATGCGTTCAGCAACTCGGGGATCGGTCCGATGCTGCTCGGCTTCTTCGCGCTCATCGTGATCGTGTCGTTGGTGCTCATCGGTTGGCGGGGCGACCAGCTCCGATCGCCCGGCCGCATCGACTCACCGGTGTCGCGCGAGGGCGCATTCCTCGCGAACAACGTGTTGTTCGCCGCCTTCGCCTTCGTGGTGCTGCTCGGCACGATCTTCCCGCTGATCGTCGAGGCCATCGATGACCGGACGATCTCGGTCGGCAACCCCTACTTCGACCGGATGACGATGCCGATCGGGTTCACCCTGCTGTTCCTGATGGCGATCGCTCCGGTGCTCCCGTGGCGCAAGGCGTCGTCCGGCGTGCTCGGTGACCGCCTCATCTGGCCGGCGTGGATCGGGGTCGGCGCGCTCGTGTTCTCCGTGCTCGTCGGGGCGCGCGGGTGGGCGCCGCTGCTCGCGTTCGGGCTCGGTGGATTCGCCGGTGGGGCCGCGCTGCGCCAGGTCGTGCTCGCGACGCGACGTCAGGGCTGGCGAGGGCTCGTCGGGCGCACCAACGGCGGCATGATCGTGCACCTCGGTGTGGTCCTGATCGCCGTCGCGTTCGCCGCGAGCAATGCCTATGTGCGCCAGGCGGAGTTCGAGCTCGGCGTGGGCGAGACCGCCCACTTCTCGGGACACGAACTGACCCACCTCGGTCTGTCCGAGATCGAGTACGGCAATCGCATCGAGACCCGCGCCCGCATCGCGATCGACGGCGGACAGGCCTACGAGCCGGGGATCTCCAACTATCGCTTCACCGGGCGCAACATCGGCATTCCGTCCGTGCGGTCGACGGCGTTCGACGACGTTGCGCTGTCCCTGCAGGCGTTCGACCTCGAGGAGGACACCGTCGTGCTCCGCGCCACCGTGCAGCCTCTGATTCTCTGGCTCTGGGTCGGTGGTCTCGTGATGGCGCTCGGCACGCTTCTCGCGGTCGTGCCGGGGAAGCGACGCCGCCCGACCGCGCCGGTGTCGTCGCCGATCGGCGAGACGACGGAGATGGAGCCGGTATGACCGACGAGACGACACCACCGAACCGCCCGGTCTCCGAGACAGCGGCCTCCACGCCGGGAGGGATCGCCCTGTGGATCGTGCTGCCGATCGGCGTGCTCATGCTCGCGTTCATCGTGCTGCTGGCAACCCGCGACACCAACGAGACCGGGCTCACGATCGTGGACCTCGACGGGGAGCTCGCCCCGCCCATCGTCGGCACGACGATCGACGGTGACGCCTTCGATCTCGACGACCTGCGCGGACAGTTCGTCGTCGTGAACTTCTTCCAGACCACGTGCGTTCCCTGTATCCGCGAGCACCCCGAGCTCATCTCGTTCCACGAGGCCTATGCCGCGAGCGAGACGGCCACGGTCGTCTCCGTGGCGTTCGATGACCAGCCCGCCAACATCCGCGAGTTCTTCGAGGACTTCGGTGGTGACTGGCCGGTGATCGCCGAGGACACGGGACCGATGGCCGTCGACTACGGCGTCGCGCTGGTGCCGGAGAGCGCCATCGTCGCGCCGACGGGCGAGGTCATCGAGAAGCTGATCGGCGGCGTCACCCGCGCCCAGATCGAGCAGGTCATCGCCGAGTGGCAGGCCGGCGACGCGTGAGTCGCCGCGCGCTCGCCTGGGTTCTCGCGGCGATGGTCGGTGCCGGCGCGTTCCTGTACGGGTCCATCGACGAGGGTGAGCCCCGCACCAACGACGACCGCGTCTACGCCATCGCGAAGACGATCGGCTGCCCCGTGTGCAACGGGCAGTCCGTGGCCGAGTCCGACGCCACCGTCGCCGACAACATCCGCCTCGCGATCGCGGTCTGGGTTCAGGAAGGGCGCTCGGACGACGAGATTCGCGCCGAACTGCGGAGCCGGTTCGGGGACGATGTCGACTACACGCCGTCGGCCGACGGCATCACCAGCCTGGTCTGGATTCTCCCGGTCGTGGCGGGCGCGGGTGCGGCCGCGGGACTGGTGGTCGTGTTCCGCAAGTGGAAGCGCGAGGGCGATCTCGAGGCGTCGGCCGCCGATGCTGCGCTCGTCGAGGATGCGCTCGCGGCGCGGGACGACACCTGATGGCGGACCTGGAGGCGACGCGCCGGGAGGAACGCGACTTCCTCCTCGCGTCGCTGGACGATCTCGAGGCCGAGTACGCGGCCGGTGACCTCGACGAGGCCGACTACGCCGCGTTGAAGTCGGACTACACGACGCGGGCCGCGCGGGCGATCCGCTCGGTGGACCGGGCGGAACCGCCGACGCGGCCCGAGCGCCGCGACTGGCGACGGATCGCTCTCTGGACCGCGCTCGTCGTCATCGTGGCGAGCCTGGCGGGCATGTGGATCGCGGAATTCTCCGGCACCCGCGGCGTCGGCGAGTCGACGACCGGCGACATCCGGCGCAGCGTGCGCGAGCGGCTGTTCCAGGCCCAGCAGGCGCTCGGCACCGACCCCGACGAAGCGATCGAGATCTACGACTCGATCCTCGAGGAGCAGCCGGCCAACGCGGAGGCGCTCGCCTATCGCGGCTGGCTGACCCGCCTCGGTGGCGATCCGGAAGCGGGCCAGTCGTGCGTGGAGCGTGCCGTGCTCGCCGATCCGACCTATCCCGATGCGCTCGTCTTCGCGTCGTCCATCGCACTCGAGCTCGACGATCCCGCGACCGCCGCGGCCCGGCTCGCCCAGCTCGATTCGATCGAGGCGCCCGCCTACATCGCACAGCTCGTGCAGGGGCAGGGTCTGCGGATCGCGGTCGCCGAGGCGTTGTTGGCGACCGGCGAGCCCGATTCGTTCGCGGCGTCCGGCATGACCGTCGCCCAGGTGAACCATGCGGCCGAGTCCGTGCTCACCTCGGACCCGGACCGCGGCATCGCGCTCTACGACCTCGTGCTCGCCCAGCGGCCCGACGACGCCGAGCTCCTCACCTTCGCCGGCTTCTACCAGGCACTCGTGGCGCTCGAGGTCGGCAGCGACGCGCTGCCCATCATGGAGCGCGGCTACCACGACCTCTCCCTCGCCGTCGAGCTCGATCCGGAGGACCCCCGCGCCCTCGTGTACCGCGCCTTCGTCGGCTTCTACGTGGACGAGCTCGAGCAGTCGAGAGCGGACCTGGCGGCCTACGACGCGCTGGACGCGGGGCGTGAGGATCTCGAGGCCTTCCTCTTCCAATTCGGCCTCCGCGAGGCTCTGGCCTGACCACGCGGGGTGCTCGTCGCGACGTTACCGACCGGTAGAAATCTTGTTCGTTGATGTGCCTTCGGGCACGTCAGGCGCAATACTCACCGGATGGCTCGACTGCGCAAGCTGGATCTCGGTCGCCTCTCCATCCTGGTCGTTCTGCTGATCGGGACCGCGGCGATTCTCACGAAGGACCAATGGGACTGGATCTTCGAACCCGATGAAGCCGAGACGCAGGGCGTCTCCGCCGAGACGTTGACGATCGACGACGATGCCGTCGAGCGGCTCTATCGCATCTCGCCGAACAACGGCAGCGCCGTCAGCTACGCCGTCGAGGAGAGCCTCGCGGGCAGCGACAAGGTGTCGACCGGCGTGACCCAGGTCGTCGCCGGCGACATCATCATCAACACGGCGGACCCGGCGGCGAGTCAGGTCGGTGAGGTCGTCGTCAACGTGGAGATGTTCGACTCGGACTCCAGCCTGCGCGACAAGCGCCTGCGGCACGACTTCCTCGAGTCCACCCACTGGCCCTTCGCCCGCTTCTCCGTCACGGCCATCGACGGTCTCGACGTCGACTTCGCCGACGGCGAGACCTATGACGTCTCGCTCACCGGTGATCTCACCGTGAAGGAGACCACCTCCGAGGAGATCTTCTCGGGCACGGTCACCGTCACCGGCGAACAGCTCGTGGCCTCCGTCTCCGCGGAGATCCTCAGCTCGACCTATGGCGTGGGGCCGATCAACATCGCCCGCCTCGCCCACACCAAGGACGAAGTGACGCTCTCCTTCGACCTCGTCGCCGACCGGGTGGCGGTCGGTACCGAAGCCGACGACGGCGAGCTCGAGACCGACATTCCGGAGTTCGCCGTGGCCGGCGGCGCCTTTGCCGACACCGTGCAGCCGATCCTCGAAGAGAACTGCGTGTCGTGTCACATCAGCGGTGGCCCGGGATGGGACACGCTGGCCTTCGACACCGCGGCCGACGCGGCCGAAGTGGCCGAGGACATCGCCCTCGTCACCGAGATCCGCTTCATGCCGCCGTGGCTTCCCGGCGGTGACAGCCCGGAGTTCGAACACGACTGGTCGTTGAGCGACGACGAGATCGCGACCATCGGCGCATGGGCGGCCGACGGCGGTGGACTCGACGTCGCTCCGGACACGGAGCTCGTCGCCCGTGGCCAGGCGATCATCCCGATCGAGGAGGATCAGGTCGTCGCCCCGCGCGACGGCGCCTACACGACCGAGGTCGACGAGGCCGGCCAGCCGACCCGGGCCGACGAGTACCGCTGCCAGGTCCACGAGGTCGACGACCCGGAGGGCGACGGCACCTGGATCAAGGGCTACGAGTTCCGCCCCGATCAGAAGTCGATCGTGCACCACTCGATCATCTACCTCGCTCCCGCCGAGGCGCTCGACGAGATCGCCCGCAAGTCCGCGGAGGACGAGCGGCCCGGCTGGACCTGTTTCGGCACGTCCAACCTGAGCACGTCCGGCGTTGGGAACATGGGTGGCTGGGCTCCGGGCCAGGCGCCGACCGTCTTCCCCGACGGCTACGGCCTGTTCATCCCCTCGGGTCACATGGTGATCAACCAGATCCATTTCCACCACGACCACGAGGCACTCGAGGACAACTCGTTGATCATCCTCGACGAGGCCACCCCCGAGCAGATCGATGGCATCACCGGCATCGCCGGCTCCAGCTACCTCACCCCTGCCGAGGTGCCGTGCACGCCGGAGGAACAGGCGATCGCCGCCGAACGCGAGGCGACGGTCGACGGCTACGTCAACCTCTGCGTCCGTGCGAACGTGATCGAGGAGATCCGCGAGAAGTACGACAACTTCGCGACCTTCATCCCCAATGCGCTGCTGCTGCAGTGCGGCGGCACGGTCGACGACTACGACGATCTCGAGGGTTCGGTGGGCTACAGCTCGTGTGACCTCCGAGCCAAGAACCCCGGCACGATCTACACCGTGCTCGGCCACATGCACGAGTTCGGTGACGCCTACCGGATGACGCTGAATCCTGACACGCCGGAGGAGATGGTGTTGCTCGACATCCCGAACTGGGACTTCGAGTGGCAGCTCAACTACGACCTCGTCGAGGACGTGGAGATCACCCGCGCCGACACCATCCGGTTCGAGTGCTGGTGGGATCGCACGCGGCTGTACATGCCGGAGCCCCGCTACATCACGTGGAACGAGGGCACCGTCGACGAGATGTGCTTCTCGTCCGTGACGGTGCTCCCGGAGCCGGGTGACCACGGCTCGGTGACCCCTCTCGGGAGCTGACGGACCCGCGCAGGCTCGGCGTCGTTCGCACGACCCGTCACGCCGACGCCGGGTCCGCTAGCGTCCTCGACGTGCTCGGGGCGGAGCCCGGCCGAAGAGTGTTGTCGCGGAGGGCGATATGACGAATGGTGCACGCGCGCGGGGGGTTCTGGCGACCATCGTGGCCACGACCCTGCTGATCTCGGGAACGGTCCTGCCGGCGGCCGCGGCCACGACGGTCACGACCGGAGGGCCGTTCACCTACGGCGAACAGGATCCTCCGCTCAATATCGGCGCGGGCACGACGGTCACGGGCGGCAACTTCTACGACGGCCAGTTCGTCGACTTCGATATCACCGATGCCGGCGCGGACGAGACCCTCGCCCTCGAGACGGTCTCGACGCCGGTCACGACCGACGGCGTGGTGTCGGTCGTCGGCACCGCGGTCTATGTCGGTGACGGCAGCTCGGCGATCCCGATCGGATCGATCGACGCGGTGAGCGACGGCGCCGGCGGCACGAAACTCCGGGTCAACTTCGGTTCCGACTTCCGCAACGCCGGTTTCGAGACCGGAGATGTAGCGCCGTGGACCGCCGTGGAGACGATGGTCGAGCTCGGGGTCACCTCGATCGCCGGGTTCGTCACCTCCGACACTGCGACGTATCCCGGGAACTCGGGAGGAGACGGCGACGCCCCGGTCTCCTCGAGCTACTCCGTGAGCACCACGTCGTCCGATCCGCCCGGACCCACCGAGGGCACCTACGCCCTGGGTCTGACGAGCAGCATGACAACCGCCAATGGCTGTGACGTCGTCCACGGGCCGGCCGCCTACAGCGCGCCGTTCGACGCCGTGACCGGGCAGTCGCTCTCCTTCGATTGGCGCGCCTTCGCGGGCAGCGACGCCTATGCCGTCTTCGGGTACCTCCTCAACACGGCGAGTGGCGCGCAGACCGAGGTGCTCGACGAGTTCACGACGAACGCGAGCGGCACCACAAACTGGGCGACGGTCAACGTCAACGTGCCCGCCACGGGCACCTACCGCTTCGTGTTCGTCTCGGGCACGTACGACGCCACCTGTGGTCGCGCCGCCGGTGCCAGCCTCTACGTCGACAACTTCCAGGTCGTGTCCGCAGACCTGGTCGACGACGCGATGGTCCAGTCGGTCGCCCGCCTGCTCACGTACGAGAACGCCGGCGACGACCCGGAGGCCGTTCGCACCGTCACCGTCACCGCCCAGAGCGTGGGTGAGGGAAGCGACAGCGACACGATCACCGTCAACATCACGCCGGAGAACGACGCTCCGGTCGGCGACGCGGTCAGCGAGAGCTGGGAGAACAATCCGGGTGACGACACCTTCGCCGACATCACCGGTTCGGTGAGCTTCACCGATCCCGACGACGCGTCGCTCACCTACTCGATCGACGGCGGCACGCCGGGATCGTTCAGCATCGGCGGGACGGACTACGAGCACCAGCTCGTCGGTACCTACGGGACGCTCTACGTCGACGCGGAGACCGGTGACTACCGGATCGTGGCGGACGACGCGGCAATCGAAGCCGTCTCGACACCGAGCTTGGAGACGTTCGCGATCGTCGCCGACGACGGGACCGATACCGGCGAGGCCGCGCTGTCGCTCGGCATCCAGCTTCCACCTGCGCCGCGCAATGTCGTCGGTGTCCCGGGCGACGGCGAGGTCGCCGTGTCCTGGGACGAGCCCGGCGACACCACCGGCATCACCGGCTACGAGGTGACCGCGACGCCGGGAGGAGCGACCTGTTCCACCGTCGGCGTGAACAACACGAGCTGTGATGTCACCGGGTTGACCAACGGCACCGCCTACACGTTCACCGTGACACCGACGACGGATTCCGGTCCGGGAACCACGTCGCTGCCGTCCGATCCGGTCACGCCGACCGGACCTCCCGGTCCGCCCGTGTCTGTGGACGGAGCCGCGGGCGACGGCCGAGTCGTGGTCTCCTGGGATCCGCCGGGGAACGACGGAGGAAGCCCGATCACCGGCTACACCGTTTCGTCGTCACCCGGTGACGGTTCATGTACGACCTCTGGCGCGACCGACTGCACGGTGCTCGGTCTGGCCATCGGCACCACCTACACCTTCACGGTGCACGCCACGAACGCCAACGGCGACAGCGCGGAGTCCGATCCGGTCGTTGTCACAATCAAGGCCGTGACCTCGGTGGCCCTCGACAGTTCGTCCGCCAGCGTCGACGAGGGTGACTCGGTGACACTCACGGCGACCGTCGATGGGTCGTCGCCGACCGGCACGGTCGAGTTCTTCGACGGCGTCACGAGTCTGGGCAGCGCGGCGGTTGCCGGTGGGGAGGCGACCCTCGTCACGCCGGCGCTCGACGGTGGAGTCCACGAGTTCACCGCCGTCTACTCGGGTGACGACGACAACTCGTCGTCCACGTCCCCGGTCGAGTCGGTGACGGCCGTCGCCGCCGCCACGGCGACGATCGCGGCTGCGCCTGCTTCACCCGGCGAGGGTGACACGGCGACGTTCACGGTCACCGTCGATGGTTCGTCGCCGACCGGCACGGTCGAGTTCTTCGACGGCGCCACGAGCCTCGGCACCGCAACGGTGGACGGCGCAGGGGTCGCGACGCTCGCGACGAGCGCACTGTCGCTCGGCGGCCACACGATCTCCGCGGTCTACTCCGGTGACGCGACCAACAGCGGCGCGACAACCGACGACCTGGCGCTCACGGTTCGCACCGTCGCCTCCGTCGTCCTTGCCGCCGACCCGTCATCCGTCGTCTCCGGCGACACCGTGACGCTCACTGCAACGGTCGACGGCAGCACGCCGACCGGATCGGTCGAGTTCTTCGGCGATGGCAACAGTCTCGGTACCGCTGCGCTCACCGATGGCGTGGCCATCCTGGTCGTCGACAGTCCCGACGTCGGCGAGCACTCCGCGACTGCGGTCTACTCCGGTGACGGCGCCAACACCGGGGCCACCGCGGACGAGATCTCCGTCCGCGTGCTGGCCGTGGCCGAGGTGGACATCGATGTGTCGGATTCGACGGTGGTCGCCGGCGACCCGGTCACGATCACCGCGTCGATCACCGGCGAGTCACCGACCGGTGTCGTCGAATTCTTCGATGGCGACACCAGCCTCGGGACCGCCGGCGTGGTCGCCGGCGTCGCGAGGCTCGTCGTCGACAGCCTCGAGCCGGGGACGCATGCACTCACTGCCCGATACGGCGGGGACGATGACAACACCGCGGCGACGTCGGACGAGGCCGAGGTCGTGGTTTCGCCCGCGCCGTCCGCCGAGGTCGACAATCCCGATCCGGAGCAGGGCGAGCCCGTCACCGTGACCGGTGAGAACTTCATGCCGGACACGGACGTCGAGATCTGGTTGGTCACGGACGACGGATCGGTGTTGTTGGTCACGGTGACGGCCGATTCCGAGGGCGGCGTGACGTCTCCCGTCTCCCTCCCCGAGGAGATCACCGGCGAGGTCACGATCGAGCTACGGGGAACCGACCAAGCCGGCGACCAGGCCGTCCAGGTGCTCGGGGTGACCGTCCGACCGTCGCTCGCGATCACCGGAGGCAGTGCCTGGTTGTTCACCCTCGGCGCGTTGATCGCGGTTGCCGGCGGTGCTGCCCTCGTCCTGATGGTCAAGCTGGCTGATCGCCGTCGCCCGCTACACGCCTGACGTCGTGTCGAGCCGGTCGTAGCCGGCCCGGAAGAACGAGAGGGCGGCGGCCACATGGTCGTCGCCCTTCGTCATCTCGGCGAAGCTCAGCTCCGCGCCGGGAAAGCCGTCGGCGTTCCAGAAGGGATCGGTCGCGTCGATCTCGCCCCAGGGCCCGATGTAGAGATAGGGCTCGGGATGATTGGCGTCTCCCGGCGACGCGCCGTAGGTGGCGCGGGTGCCGGCGTCGGCGTCACCCATCGCGATGGCCGGGTCGAAGTGGCCGGGCCAGAGCTGGGTGCGTTCGGGGTCGACCGCGCCCGGAGTGAGCCGGAGTTCCTCCAGTACCGACCAGGCCAAGCCGTACCATTGGCCGAGGAATTCGCCCGCCTCAGCCGTCGTGCCGAGGTCCTCGTCGAGGTCGCCGAGTGGCGGAGAGTCGTGCTCGCCCGCCTCGGTGCCGGGCTCCAGCCCGAGGAAGTCGGCGGCGGCTCGCAGCGACGTGATCTCGACGGTGTCGGCCGCATCGCCGCGTTGGTGGACGAGCCGGTTGCCCTCGACGCGGACCTGTTCGTCAGCCTTGAAAAAGGGCGTGCCGAACCCGCCGCGCGTGTAACGCAGGCCGAACTTGGTGGTGGCCAGGCGGCGTGCCTCGGCCACCACGCCGTAGGCCAGCCGATGGAACCCGTCCCGGGCGGCGGGGAACTGTTCGGGTACTCCGGGCAGGTTCGGGCGGTTGCCGAGCCACCGCTGCGCGGCCCACTCGGCGAGCTCGGGCCGTTCGCCGATCAGGTCGTCCCAGGTGCGATCTCCGGCCGAGGTCGGGGTGACGACGACGTCGCCCTGCGACGCGTCGCCGACCGCGGCCGGGTCATCGGCGAAGAACGGCTCCTCGGTGACCGCGGGGCGCCCGGGTTCGAGGATCCGGGGGCTGAGGCCGGCGCCGAGCTTCTCGGCTGCCTCGGTCGTGGGATCGTGAGCGATGGTCATCGGAGGATTCTCCTTCGTCTCCGCACTCGGCGGATGCATCCGTGGTCGGCGTGCCTGTGCCGGAACGTCGACAGGGAAGCCGGCGTGACCAGGATGGTCGCGGTGGCGACAGTCTCGCCACCGTCGGGGGATGCAGGGAAGCGAGCGCTCCGCCGACGGGTTCCGCTTCCATGCGTCTCCGCCGGCCCCGCCGCTTGCTCGTTGTCGCCGTCGCCCTGGCGGTCCTCGCAACTGCGTGCGGAGACGACGCCTCCAACGCCGAGACCGCCGATCCGGACCCCGACCCCGCCGAGAACGGTGCGGGCGACGACGCCGACGGCTCGGTCGCTGCGGTGGGGGACTGCTCCGCCGCGTCGGCGTTCGAACCCGATGTGGACGCCGTGCTGTGCGACCCGCTCGACCCGGATGCCGACCCCGCGGAGTTCGCCGTCACCCGGATCAGCTCGACCGAGCGTGAGGACGTACCGTCCGCGCTCGACGACGCGCGCCAGGACGTGTTCGAGCCGGCGCTGATCGATCTCGACCGTGTGCTCTCCGGCGGGCCGCCGCCCGATGGCATTCCGGCGATCGACGAGCCGCTCTTCCAGTCGGCGGCGTCGGTCGATTGGCTGGCGGCGGGTGAGGCCGTCCTCGCGTTCGAGCTCGGTGACGAGGCGCGCGCCTACCCCATCCAGATCATGACGTGGCACGAGCTGGTGAACGACACCGTCGCGGACGTCCCGGTCACGATCAGCTACTGCCCACTCTGCAACTCGGCGCTCGCCTACGACCGGCGGCTCGGCGACCGGATCCTCGACTTCGGCACCTCCGGCCGGCTCTACAACTCCTCGATGGTCATGTACGACCGCCAGACCGAGAGCCTGTGGACGCACTACGACGGCACGTCGGTCGCCGGGGTGCTCGTCGGCGCGGAACTGGAGACGTTCCCGATCAGCACGATCTCCTGGGAGGACTTCCGCGAGATCCATCCCGACGGGCTCGTGCTCACCCGCAACACCGGGCACCGGGCACGGGACTACGGAACGAACCCCTACGGCGGCTACGACAACGCCGAAGGTCGGCCCTTCCTCTACGACGGCGAGTTCGACGACCGGCTCCCGCCCAAGGAGCGCGTCGTCGTCGTCCGTGACGACGACGAACCGGCCGTCTCGATCCCCCTCGTGGATCTCATTGCGGCAGGCGTGATCGAGTTCGAAGCCCACGGGCGCCGACTCGTGGCCGTCAACGACCGTGGGACCGCGAGTCCCCTCGACCATCGCCAGATCGCGGAGGGCTACGACCAGGGCGCCTCGAACGTGTTCCTCGCCGAACTCGACGGGGTGCCGCTGGATCTCGAGCGGACCGACGACGGGTTCCTCGATCGCACGTCGGGTCTCACCTTCGACGTCCTGGGCGGCGACGTCGCCGGATCCGACGCCCGGCTCACGCCGATCGAGCACCTCGACACGTTCTGGTTCGCCATCGCGGCATTCGAGCCGGACGTGTCGATCGTCGGCCGCTGACCCAGCGCCCGCTGCTGCCCTCGGGAACACGACGGGTGATCGGCGGGTTGCGACACCATGGCGATCACATCAACCACCCCGTCAGCGCCCGACACCGACCTTGTCAGCTGGCTCGCCGGGTGTCTGGGCCGCGGTGACCTCGCCCCCCTGTCGTGTGAGGACCTCGAGGAGCTCGCGAGCCATCTGACCGAGGATCGCTACGCCGGTGGGACCGTCATCTACGCGCGGGATGCGCTTCCCGAGCGGGTGCACATTCTGCGTGACGGCATGGTCGAGTTGACGCGCGACCTCGGCGGCCGCAACGCGGTGGTTCAGCTGCTCCGGGGCGGTTCCGTGTTCGGTGACGTGCCGCTGTTCCTGCGGACGGGCGAACCGACGGAAGCCCGCGCCGTCGATGACTGTGTTGTCCTGTCGATCGACTCCGTGACGCTGTTCGGCCTCCTCGGCCGGCGTCCGATGCTCGCCCGTCGGTGGCTCGTGTCGCTGGCGGGTCGGATGGCGGGCATGCAGGACCGGGTGAGCGACCTCCTGGCCGGCAGCCTGGACCGCCAGGTCGCCTCGTGGCTCCTACGGGAGGCCGACGACGACGGTGTGGCAGTCAGCCAGTTGACTCTGGCGCGCCTGCTCGGCGCACGGCGCACCAGCGTCAATCAATCGCTTCGTCGGCTGGAGGCCGACGGCTTCATCGAGACCGGCTACCGCCGTATCCGCATGCTCGATGCCACTCGCCTCGCGGCAATGGTCGGCCAACGCTGATCGCCTCAGGCGGTGACGTGGCCGGGCGCCGCCGTGTACACGCCGCGGGTGATGTCGCGACCGCGCGTCTCCAGCTCCCACACGCTGCCCTTCTCGCACCCGCGGGGCCCGAGGACGGCCATGCCGTCGCGCAGGAGTCGGTTCAGGACCTCGGGGATCAGGTCACCGTGGCTGCACAGCACGACGTCACCGTCGACCGCCGCCTCCTCGCGCAGGAGTTCGAGCAGATCGTTGGGTCGGGCACCCTCGGTGAGTTCGCGGCGAACCTCGACCTCCAGCGTGTGTGTGTCGGCCGTCGCCGCGACCGTGTCGACGCAGCGGATCGCCTGCGACGAGTACACCGCCCGCACGTGGTGATCGGCGAAGAACGTCGCGATCAGCGCGGCCTGGCTTCGGCCCCGATCGCTGAGCGGCCGGTCCAGGTCGTCGACGCTCCAGCCGCTCCGGTCGAGGGCATGGGCGTGGCGCACGAGGTACAGGGACACGGTGCCGAGAGTGTATGGGTGATGGGAGGGGCTCTGCCATCGAACCGTGCATCGCGGAAAGGGGCCGTTCGGCCCATGCGGCCGGCGCGGTTCGGCCACTAGGAATGGGAGTGCGTTGGAGGTGACGTGATGACTGGTGAGATGGGTGAAGTGGCGGCGGCCGGGAGCGGTGCTTCCCGCAGCGCGGTGATCGTCGCGACACAGATCGATCTGCTGGAGCAGCTGGTGGTCGATGCCGGCTACACGGTGGTCGGCGCGGCGGAGACCGGTGTCAACGGCGAGCGGTTGGTGGGTCACTTCGCGCCCGACGTCGTCGTCGTCGAACACGATCTCGTCGGCCCGAGCGGACTCGAATCGATCGTGGGCCTCCGCGCCGCACACCCGGCAACCCGGGTGCTGCTCGTGGTGAACGACGAGTGGCAGCCTCGTGACCTGGCCTCGGCCGGCGCGTTCGCGGTGGTCACGATGAACCGGCTCGGCGAACTCGCCCACGAGTTGGAGGATCTCGGCGACTGGATCTCGGCGCACGCGACCGAGACCGCCACGGACACCGATCGTCGCATCGGCCGGGACCGCCGTGTTCATCAGGACTGGACGAAGGTCGGCTGGGAACGCCGCAGCGTGGAGCGCCGCGCCGCCTGATCAGAGGGTGACGTGGGTGACACAGATGTCGTCGCCCTGGGGCTTCGACGAGGCCGTGTCGGCCCCGGCGGGGCCGTGCAGCAGCGCCAACATGCCGCGCACGATGCCGCGGTCGACCGCACAGATCACGGGGTGCTCGACGACCGCGTCGCCGAACGGGCAGTTCTGGGCGACGATCTGGTACTCGTCGTCGGTGGCTTCGGCCCGAGCCGCGAACCCGTGGGCCGAGAGGGCGTCGGCGACGGCGTGGAGCGCACCCTGATAGGAGCGATGGGTCTCCGAGGGGTCGAGCGCCGCCGCCATCGCCTTGCCGTACTCCATGCCCACTTCCTCGGCCATCTCCTCGGCGGCCTCGGGCGGGAGCAGGGCCAGGGCACGACCGAGCAGCGACACGAGGATGTCGTCATGGCGGATTGCCACCTCGAGTTGCACGTGGTCCCTCGTGGCCCGGTAGCGCTTGGACGGGCGGCCGACGCCGCCGGACGGTTTCGCGAGCTCGATCCCGAGATGTCCGCCGGCGGCGAGCTTGTCGAGATGATGGCGGGCGACGTTGGCGTGGAGGTCGAAATGGGTCGCCGTCTCGCCCGCGGTCACGCCGTCGGGCTGCTCGTGGGCGAACAGGTAGATGGCACGACGGGTCGGGTCGCCGAACGCGCTGGTGATCGCCGTGACGGCCGACGCGAACTCGGTCGGGCTCAGCGAGCCGGAATCCGGCTGCGGGGAAGCACTGTCCACCCCGGTATTCTACCCGCATGACCGTGACCGAGGCCGAGGTGATCGAGGCGCTCCGCCCCGTCGAGGATCCGGAGCTGCACCGCAGCATCGTGGATCTCGGCATGGTGCGCTCCATCACCATCGACGGCGCCCACGTCGATGTCGGCATCGACCTCACCATCGCCGGCTGCCCGTTGCGCAACGAGATCCAGACCCGCGTGAGCGATGCGGCCACCGCGCTCGACGGCATCAACGTCGTCACGATCGACTTCGGCGTGATGAACGACGAACAGCGGGCGGCGATCCGCGAGAAGCTCCACGGCGACCCCGCGGCGACCGCGGGATCCCAGCCGGCCCACGGCCATGCCGAGGGCCGCGCCATCCCGTTCGCCCAGCCCGGCAACCGCACCCGCACGCTGCTGATCGCGTCCGGCAAGGGTGGTGTCGGCAAGTCCAGCGTCACCGCCAATCTCGGCATCGCCCTTGCGCAACGTGGTCACAAGGTCGCGGTGGTCGACGCCGACGTCTGGGGCTTCTCGATCCCGCGGATGCTCGGTGTCGAACACGCCCCGACCGTGATCGACGACATGATCGTTCCGCCGGAGACCCACGGCGTGCGCTGCATCTCCATGGGCTTCTTCGCCCGTGAGGACCAGCCGGTGATCTGGCGCGGTCCGATGCTCCACAAGGCGCTCGAGCAGTTCCTCACCGACGTGTACTGGGACGAGCCGGACTTCCTGCTCGTCGATCTGCCGCCGGGCACCGGCGACATCTCGCTGTCGCTGGCGCAGTTCCTGCCCACGGCCGAGGCCTATGTGGTGACAACGCCGAACCCGGCTGCGCAGAGGGTCGCCCAGCGCTCGGCGTTCATGTTCGATCAGGTCAACATCGCGGTGAAGGGCGTCATCGAGAACATGTCCTGGTTCACCGGCGACGACGACACCCGGTACTACCTGTTCGGTGCCGGTGGTGGCGCCGACCTCGCCGAGAAGCTCGACGTCGAGATGATCGGCCAGGTGCCGATGACCATCGCGCTGCGGGAGGGCTCCGATCAGGGTCGCCCGATCGTCGCGGTCGACCCGGAGAACGAAGCATCCGTCGTGTTCGCGCAGATGGCAGAGTGGGTCGAGTCGCACAAGCCCTCCAAGCGCACGCACCCCGAGCTCAAGATCAGCTGAGACAAGAAAGCGAGTCCCTGTGGACGTTCGAATCGGTGTCACCGACCATCCCCGCGAGATCGGCGTGAAGCTCGCCGACGACGCCGATCGCGACGCCGTCAAGGCGCAGATCGAGGCGGCCCTCGCGGGCACGGCGGACACGCTGTGGCTCACCGACGAGAAGGGCGGCGAGTTCGGCGTGGCGTCGAGTCGCATCGCGTTCGTCGAGATCGGCCCCGAGGGCGGTAGCCCCATCGGCTTCGGCTGACCCACGGCGATGGCGGGACTCGAGGAGCTCGCCCGCCGAACGACGGCGCTCGACGACGCGGCCGTCGATCACTGTCTCCGGCTCGTCAGCGGCTGGTCGCTGCTGAGCGACCTGTCGTTCTCGGATCTCCTGCTCTACGCGCCCGTGGACGAATCTGCGGTGTCGTTCGTCGTGCTCGGTCACATGCGCTCGGTCACGGGAAGCACGGTCCACGTCACCGACCCCGTGGGCTCGGTGGTGTCCGCCGACAGCCGGCCGCAGCTCCGGCGGGCGTTCCGCGACGGCGAGCGGGCCGAGGGACTCGTTCCTCGGTCCGCCGCGCCGCCGCCGGGTCGAGGCGACCCGACCGTGGAGGAGGACCTCGACGACATCGGCGCGCGGATCACGGTGGACTACATCCCCGTCCGCCGCGACGACGCCGTGATCGCCGTCCTCGCCCGCGAGAGCGACCCACAATTGCTGCGACATCCCAACCCGGTCGAACGTCGGTACCGCGACGTCTGGGAGCGGTTCGCCGTGATGGTGGCCGCCGGCGCCTTCCCCCTCCAGCACTCCGAGCGTGTCGGGGAGTTCCGCGAACCACGGGTCGGCGACGGTGTGGTCATCCTCGACCGCGAGCAGCGCATCGAATACACGTCCCCCAACGCGACCTCGGCGCTGCATCGGATCGGTGTGCACGCCAATGTCGTCGGTCGGACACTCGGCGAGCTCGGCACCAACGACCACGCGGTGCGCCGTGCCTTCGCCTCTCGGCACAGCACGGTCGAGGAACTCGAGCGCGGGACCACCGCGGTCATCGCGCGGTGTCACCCGCTGGTCGAGGACGGACGCGTCAGCGGCGCGGTCCTGCTCCTGCGGGACATCTCCGAGCTGCGCAGCCGCGACAAGCTGCTCGTGTCGAAGGACGCGACGATCCGCGAGATCCATCATCGGGTGAAGAACAACCTCCAGACGATCCAGTCCCTCCTGCGGCTGCAGTCACGCCGGCTGGAGACGGCCGAGGCGAAGTCCGCGATCGAGCAGTCCGCTCGCCGCATCGGCTCGATCGCGATCGTTCACGAGACGCTCGCGGCCGACACGGCGGACGTCGTCGACTTCGATGCGGTCGCCGGACGCGTGGTCCGGATGGTCGAGGAAGGCCTCGGGTCGACCGAGCGGCCCGTCCGAGTCGAGATCGTCGGCTCGCTCGGCGAACTCGGCGGCGACGTCGCGATGCCGCTGGCCGTGGTGTTGACCGAGCTCGTGCAGAACGCCATCGACCATTCGATCGGTGCCGGCGACGTCACCGTCTCGCTCCGCCAGGCCGGCAAGGATCTCGAGATGCGGGTCGTCGATGCCGGGACCGGCGTGCCCGAGGGCTT
>BQJV01000019.1 GCA_021604885.1 Acidimicrobiales bacterium | reverse complement strand
CGGCCAGGCGCAGGTGCTCGGCGCCCGGGGGGTGCGCTGCAATGTCGTCTCGCCCGGCCCGACCATGGTCGACGGGGGGACGTGGGACCGGATGCGCACCGAATCACCACTGATCTTCGCGAGCGCGCAACAACGTCATCCGGGCGGCGACCTCGGCACGCCCGACGATGTGGCCCGCGCCGTCACGTTCCTCGCGAGCGACGCGGCTCGCCACATCAACGGCGTGAACCTCACCGTCGACGGTGGATTCCTGAACCGTGTCGACTACTGACCATGCGCTGTCGGGGGAACCGATGGACCTGAGCTTCCTCGTGCCGAGCCGTCCGTTCCCCGTCGGCGGAGTGCTCGCGATGTACGAGTACGCGCACGCGCTCCTCGATCTCGGCCATCGCGTCCGGCTCGTCCACGTCGACGGGTTCGGCGTGTCGCCCACACCACCGGAGGAACTGGCACACCTCGTCACGTTCGACCCGCGCCTCGACCACGAGGTGATCGACGGGTTCACCGGTGAGTTGAACGGCGCCGATGCCGTCTTCTGCTTCGACGAACGCATCCCGACGGACGCGTTGCCGCTGATGTGGGTGCAGTCGGCCGGAATCCTCGCGTGGGAACAGGAACACGCGATCTATGCCGCCCGCTGCCCCAAGCTGTGCGGATCGTCGTGGCTTCGACACGTCGCCCACACCCTCGGCAACCCCGCCGAGATGCTCGTCACGGCGCTGCCCGGGCTCGACCACGAGCGGTTCCGTCACGAGCGGCCGCTCGACGATCGCCCGCGCCGCGCCCTGATGGCCTATGGCGCCCATCCGGCCAAGGGGGCGGTCGCCGGCATCCGCGCGCTGCGGCAGGTGCGGCGCGAGATTCCGGACTTCGAAGCGACACTCTTCGGCACCTCCGACCCGCCGGCGGAGCTTCCGGCGTGGATCACCTATCTTCGGGACCCGCCGCAGCCCACCCGGGCGGGGATCTACAACGGTCACCGTTGCTTCGTGATCTCGAGCCTCACGGAAGGCTTCGGCATGACCGGCATCGAGGCGCAGTCGTGCGGCACGCCGCTCGTCGCCAGCGCGAACGGCGGGTCGGCAGACTATGCGAACGCCGACATCGACGCCCTCGTGGCACCACCGGGCGACGTGGAAGCCTTGGCGACGCAGATCATCCGCGCTCTCACCGACGACGACCTCGCCCAACGGCTTTCGGATACTGGTCGCGAGACCGCTCGGCGCTTCACTTGGGCGAAGAGCGCGCTCGAGATCGACGACCTCCTCCGGCGCTACGCGTCCGATCCCGACGCGTTTCGCCAGCCGGTGGCTGTGCCCGAGAACCCGACAGCAGCTGGGTACTCGATCGCACGCATGCGCCAGGACTTCTACGCAGCGCGCTGATCAGGCTCGGCCCGCGATCAACGTCCAATAACTGCGGAGATGCGCTCGAACACATCGTCCTCAGACCCGACGCCGTCGACCGTCGTGAGCAGATCCCGGGCGCCGAACCAGTCGAGCAACGGGGCGGTCTGCTCCTCGTAGAGCGCGAGGCGCTTGTCGATCGCCTCGGGGGTGTCGTCCTCGCGTCCCCGCGCCACCATGCGCTCACGCACGACGTCGACCGGCACGTCGAGGTTGATCGCCCGGTCGATCGCCACGCCCTGGTCGGCGCAGATGCGCTCGAGGGCGTCGGCCTGGTCGGAGGTGCGGGGGAACCCGTCGAGCAGGACGCCGTTGGCCATGATGTCGTCGGCACCGAGCCGCTCGGCGACGATGCCGTTCATGATGTCGTCGCCGACGAGGCCGCCGGCGTTCATCACCTCTTCCGCCTGGCGCCCGAGCTCGCTGCCGGCGGCGACCGCGGCGCGGAGCATGTCTCCCGTGGAGATGTGGATGCAGCCGAAGGTCTCGGAGATGCGGAGGGCCTGCGTGCCCTTGCCCGAACCCTGACGGCCCAGGATCACCAGTCGAAGCGCGCGCATCGTTACTTGAGGAAGCCTTCGTAGTTGCGCATCATCAGCTGGCTGTCGATCTGCTTCATGGTCTCCAGCGCAACGCCCGAGGCGATGAGCAGGGAGATGCCGCCGAAGGCGAAGCCGCCGGCGCCGCCGCCGTGGCCGGTACCGCTCGAGTCGAGCGTGAGGTTGATCAGGATCGACGGCACGAGAGCGACCGATGCGATGAAGAGCGCACCCGGGAAGGTGATCCGCGAGAGGATGCGAGCGAGGTACCGCTCGGTCTGCGGACCGGGCCGGATGCCGGGGATGAAGCCACCCTGCTTCCGGATGGTGTCGGCCTGCTTGGCGGGATCGAACGAGATCGCCGTGTAGAAGTAGGCGAAGCCCACGATCAACAGGCCGAAGAAGATCAGGTAGGTGATCGCCGCGGGGTTGGCGAGATTGTTGTCCACCCAGCTCTGGACCGAGCCGCCCCAACCCTCGTTGGGCAGCGCCACCGCGATCAGGTTCGGCAGGTAGAGAACCGAGCTGGCGAAGATGATCGGGATGACGCCCGACTGGTTCACCTTCAACGGGATGTAGGTGGACTGGCCGCCGTACATCCGGCGGCCCACGACGCGCTTGGCGAACTGGACCGGGATGCGACGCTGACCCTGCTCAACGAACACGATCGCCACGAGCAGCATCACCGCCACCGCGATGAGGGCGATCAGCGGGCCCGAGCCGTTCTCGGCCTGCACGAGCGCGCCCTGTGCGGGGAGGCTGGAGACGACGCTGGTGAAGATCAGCAGCGACATGCCGTTGCCGATGCCGCGCTGGGTGATGAGTTCGCCCATCCACATCAGCAGCGCCGTGCCGCAGGTGAGGGTGAGCACCACCACGAAGACCGTCCAGGCGTTGAACTTCGGGAGGAGGTCGATGTCGTTGCCGACGATGCCGCCGTTGTGGAACAGGAAGGCGAAGGAGGTCGACTGGACGACCGCGATCGACACCGTGAGGTAGCGCGTCCATTGCGTGATCTTGCGCTGGCCGACCGCACCCTGCTGCTGCCACTGCTCGATCTTCGGGATCACGACGCCGAGGATCTGCATGATGATCGACGAGGTGATGTAGGGCATGATCCCCAGCGCGAAAACCGCGAACTGGGTGAGCGCGCCACCGGAGAACAGCTGCATGTAGCCGAGCAGGCCCGACTGGTTGGCCTGGTCGCGCAGACCCTGGACCGCCTCGATGTCGACGCCCGGCGCCGGAACGAACGAACCCAGGCGATACAGGCCGATCATGGCCAGGGTGAAGATGATCTTGTTCCGCAGGTCGGCGACCCGGAACATGTTCAAAACCCGCGTGAGCACTGTTCTCCTACCCCGTTTCCTGCCCCGTCGGGGAAATCAGCGGTTGGTGTGTTGGTTGAAGCTTCCGTGCGGAGGACGACGATCGCCCCACGGGAGCGGCAGCGTCTCGACACTACCCCCGGCCGCAGTGATAGCTGCCTCCGCCGACTTGGAGAAGCCGTGCGCCTTGACCGTGAGGGCCTGGCTGACCTCGCCGCGACCCAGGATCTTCAGCAGGGCGCCCTTGCTGATGAGACCACGCTCGAGAAGAATCTCCGGAGAGATCTCCGTGAGACCGGTCTCCTCGAGCGTGTCGAGGTTGATGCCCTGGTACTCGACGCGGAACGGGTTGGTGAACCCGCGCAGCTTCGGGATCCGCTGCAGGAGCGGCATCTGGCCACCCTCGAAGCCGATCGGAACGGTGTTGCGGGCGCGCTGACCCTTGGTGCCACGGCCTGCGGTCTTGCCGCCCTTGCCGCCGATACCGCGAGCCTTGCGCTTGCCGCGCTTGTTCGAGCCGTCAGCCGGCTCGAGATCGTGGAGCTTGATCATCAGTCAGCGTCTCCTGTGCCGTCTTCGACACGAATCAGGTGAGGAACCCGCGCGATCATGCCACGGACGACGGGACCGTCTTCGATCTCGTTGGTCCGGCCGATGCCCCGCAGCCCGAGGGCGCGGAGGGTGCCTCGCTGCTTCGGCTTGGTGCCGATCGCAGAACGGACTTGGGTGACCTTGATGGTGGCCATCAGGAGACCTCACTCGGAGCGGCCGGCGCGTCGTCGGACCCGTCGCGCTCGCTCTCCTTGTAGGCCTGCCAGAGACCGGCCGGGAGGAACTCGTCCGGCTCGAGCCCACGCAGGCGGGCGATCTCGTCGGGACGACGCAGACCACGCAGGCCGTTGATGGTCGCACGGGCGACGTTGATGTGGTTGGGCGACCCCAACGACTTGCAGAGCACGTCGTGGATGCCGGCCTCTTCGAGGATGGCGCGAGCAGCGCCACCGGCGATCACACCGGTACCGGGGGCGGCGGGCTTCAGCATGACGCGGCCCGCTCCCATCTCACCGATGGTCTCGTGGACGATGGTCGAACCGGCCATCGGCACGGCGAACAGATTGCGGCGGGCTTCCTCGGTGCCCTTCTGGATCGCCAGCGGCACCTCCTTCGCCTTGCCGTAACCCAGACCGACCTTGCCGGCGCCGTCGCCGATCACCACGAGCGCGGTGAAGCTGAAGCGACGACCGCCCTTCACGACCTTGGCCACACGGTTGATGTTGATGACCCGCGACTCGCGCAGGCCTTCACCACCGTCACGCGGGTTTGGCTCTCGTTCCCTGTTTCCGTAGGACATCAGAACTTCAATCCTCCCTCACGGGCTGCGTCGGCGAGCGCCGCAACCCGGCCGTGGTAGCGGAAGCCGCCACGATCGAATACCACCGTGTCGATACCGGCGGCCTGGGCCCGCTCCGCGAGGAGCGTGCCGCACTTGCCGGCCGCATCGATGTTGCCGTTCTTGTCGGCGCGCAGCGCCGACTCGGTGGTGGATGCCGCGGCCAGGGTGACGCCCGTGAGGTCGTCGATCACCTGCGCGGAGATGTGCTTGTTGGACCGGAACACGGCCAGACGGGGACGCTCGGCAGTGCCGCGCATCGACTTGCGGATCCGGTAGTGACGGCGGACTCGGTCCTGCCGACGCTTCTTCGCGGTGTACGCCATGACTACTTGGCCGCCTTTCCGGCCTTGCGGATCACGCGCTCGTCCACATAGCGGATGCCCTTGCCCTTGTAGGGCTCCGGCTTGCGCCACTTGCGGATGTCAGCGGCCACCTGGCCGACCAGCTGCTTGTCGATCCCCTTGACGAAGATCTGGGTCTGCTGGGGAACCTCGAACTCGATACCCGCGGGGGCCTCGATGTTCACAGGGTGGCTGTAGCCGAGCGCGAGCTCCAGCTTGTCGCTGCCCTTGGCGGTGGCTCGGTAGCCGACGCCCTGGATCTGGAGTTCCTTGCTGAAGCCCTCGGTCACACCGATGATCATGTTCTGGATCAGGGTGCGGCTCAGGCCGTGGAAGGACTTGGATGCACCGGTGTCGTCCGGCCGCTCGACGACGAGGGTGCCCTCGTCCTCACGGACCGAAATGCCACCGGTGAGGGTCTGGGCGAGCTCGCCCTTGGTGCCCTTCACCGTGATGGTGTCGCCCGAGATCGAGACCTCGACGCCACTCGGCACGGTGATGGGAGCGTTTCCTACGCGAGACATCGTTGTCGCCTCCTCACCACACGAAGCACAGGATTTCGCCGCCCATGCGGTTCTTCCGTGCTTCGCGGTCGGACATCAGGCCCTTGTTCGTGGACACGATGGCCACACCGAGACCACCCTGAACGCGGGGGATCTCGTCGCGGCTCTTGTAGATACGCAGACCAGGCTTGCTGACCCGCTTCAGACCGGAGATGACGCGAGCCCGCTCGGGGCTGTACTTCATCTCGATCGTCAGGGTGCGGCCTGGCTTGTCGTTGTTGTCCTCTTCGGAGAAGCCAGTGATGTAGCCCTCCTTCTCGAGAAGGCCGGCAAGCGCGACCTTCTGCTTCGAGGAAGGCATGCGCACGTCATCGTGCATCGCCACATTGGCGTTGCGGATGCGGGTGAGCATGTCGGAAATGGGATCGGTCATCGTCATCGCAGGGTCACCTCCTCACCAACTGGCCTTCTTCACACCGGGCAATTCGCCCGCGTGTGCCATCTCTCGCAAGCAGACTCGGCACAGGCCGAACTTGCGGTACACCGAACGGGGCCGGCCGCAGCGGCGGCACCGGGTGTAGGCACGCACCTTGAACTTCGGGGTGCGCTGCTGCTTTTCGCGGAGTGCTTTCTTCGCCATGGGTCACTGCCCCTCGCGTCGGAACGGGAAGTTGAACGCAGCCAGGAGAGCCCGGCCGTGGTCGTTCGACGTCGCCGTGGTGACGATCGTGATGTCCATGCCCCGCGTGGTGTCGACCTTGTCGTAGTCGATCTCGGGGAACATGAGCTGTTCGGTGACACCGAAGGTGTAGTTGCCGTTGCCGTCAAACGACTTCGGCGACAACCCTCGGAAGTCGCGGATACGGGGGATCGCCAACGAGATGAGGCGATCCAGGAACTCGTACATGCGGTCGCCCCGGAGGGTGACCTTGCACCCGATGGCCTGACCGTCGCGCAGCTTGAAGCTGGCGAGGCTCTTCTTGGCCCGGGTGACCACCGGCTTCTGGCCGGCGATGGTCTCCATGTCGCTGAGTGCGCCCTCGAGCAGCTTGGCCGAACCAGCGGCCTCGCCGACGCCCATGTTGAGGACGATCTTCTCGATCTTGGGCACCATCATGACGTTGGGGAGTTCGAGCTCGTCCTTGAGGGCGCTCTTGATCTCCTCGTTGTACCGGGTGCGCAGCCGAGGCTGATGGGTGGTCGTGCTCACAGCTCGGCCCCCGTTCGCTTGCAGACACGGACCTTGCTGCCGTCGTCGAGAATCTTGTAACCCACGCGTGTGGCCTTGCCGTCCTTGGGGCTGACCACCGCGACGTTGGACGCGTCGATCGGCATCGCCTTGTCGATGATGCCGCCCTGCTGGTCCTGACGGGTGGGAGCCTGATGCTTCTTGGCGATGTTGACGCCGTCGACGATGACCTTGCCCTTTTCGGGAATGGCTCGTTCGACGACTCCCTCGGCGCCCTTGTCCTTGCCGGACAGCACGACGACGCGATCGCCCTTGATGATCTTCATGCTCTTCTTGGTGCTGTTCTTGCCAGCCATCAGAGAACCTCCGGCGCCAACGACACGATCCGCATGAACTGCTTGTCGCGCAGTTCACGACCGACCGGGCCGAAGATGCGAGTGCCACGGGGCTGACGCTGATCGTTGATCAGCACGGCCGCGTTCTCGTCGAAACGGATGTAGCTGCCATCCGGACGACGCTTTTCCTTCTTCACGCGGACGACGACGCACTTGACGACGTCGCCCTTCTTGACCTGAGCGCCCGGGATCGCATCCTTGACCGTCGCGACGAAAATGTCGCCGATCGAGGCGTAACGACGCTTCGAACCGCCGAGGACCTTGATGCACAAGACCTCCTTGGCGCCCGAGTTGTCGGCGACCCGCAAGCGGGATTCCTGCTGGATCACTTGGCACGCTCCAGGACTTCGACGAGGCGCCAGCGCTTGTTCTTCGACAGCGGTCGGGTCTCCTGGACCCGGACGCGGTCGCCCACGTTGAGGGTGTTCTCCTCGTCGTGCACATGGAGTTTCTTGTTGCGCTGCACGGTCTTCGCGTAGCGACGGTGACGCACGCGGTCGATGGTCTCGACCACGGCCGTCTTGTCCATCGCGTTCGACACGACGAGGCCCTCACGGACCTTGCGTGCGTTCTCGCGCACTTCAGTTGCTTCAGCCATCGGAACTCTCCAGCGCCTCTGCATCGGTGATCTCACGGGCCCGAAGCTCGGTGAGCACACGGGCGATGTCCTTCTTGACGGCCTTCATGGCCGTGGAGTTCTCGAGCTGGCCGGTGGCGAACTGGAAGCGCAGGTTGAACAGCTCTTCCTTGTGATCCGCCAGCTTCTCGAGGAGGTCGGTGTCGCCGAGGTCGGCGAGTGCCTTTGCCTTCGCCATCAGAAACTCTCCTCACGGCTCACGAAGCGGGCCTTGATCGGCAGCTTCTGGATCGCACGGTCGATCGCCTCGCGGGCGATCTCCTCGTCCTGGTACGACAGTTCGAACAGGATCCGGCCCGGCTTCACCACGGCGACCCACATCTCGGGGTTGCCCTTGCCGGAACCCATACGGGTCTCGGCCGGCTTCTGGGTGACGGGCTTGTCCGGGAAGACGTTGATCCACACCTTGCCGCCACGCTTGATGTGACGGGTCATGGCGATACGACCGGCTTCGATCTGGCGAGCGGTGATCCATCCGGGCTCGAGGGCCTGGATGCCGTAGTCGCCGTACGTGACCTCGGTCGCGCCCTTCGACACGCCCCTGGTCCGTCCTCGGTGCTGCTTGCGGTGCTTGACCTTCTTCGGCATCAACATGACAACAACCTCAGTCGTTCGCCCGGAAGTGCGGGGTCTCGCTCTGCTCACGAATGGACGCCTCGATGGCGTCTTCCTCGTCGAGGAGCTTCTCGAACTCGGGATCGGCTTCCTTCACGAGGGCAGCCGGCTCTTCCTCGGTCTCGGCCTCGGGGGCCTCTTCGGTCTCAGGCGTGGCGACGCGCTTGCGGCTCGACACGACCTTGCGAGGCTTGGCCTGACCGCTGGTCTCGCCGGCGGCCATCGCGGCCTCGAGCGTGGCCTTGTCCTCGGCGTTGGTCTTGTAGGGGAGGATGTCGCCCTTGTAGAGCCACACCTTCACGCCGATACGGCCGTAGGTGGTGCGGGCCTCACGGAAGCCGTAGTCCACGTCGGCACGTAGGGTGTGCAGCGGCACACGGCCTTCGCGGTACCACTCGGTGCGAGCCATCTCCGAACCGCCGAGGCGGCCCGAGCACTGGACGCGGATGCCGAGGGCACCGGCCTTCTGGGCGTTCTGCACGGCACGCTTCATCGCACGGCGGAACGCCACACGACCGGCGAGCTGGTCCGCGACACCCTGGGCGATCAGCGCGGCGTCGAGCTCCGGCTGCTTGATCTCCTGGATGTTGAGCTGGACCTTGGCGTTGCCGGTGATCGAGGTGAGACCGGCGCGGAGGCGGTCGGCCTCGGATCCACGACGACCGATCACGATGCCCGGACGGGCGGTGTGGACGTCGACGCGGAGGCGATCGCGGGTGCGCTCGACCTCGACACGGCTGATCGCGGCGTGCGGCAGCTCGGTCATGAGGAAGTCGCGGATCTTCCAGTCTTCGATGACGTTGTCGGCGTATTCCTCACGGTCGGCGAACCAGCGGCTCTTCCATTCCGTGGTGACGCCCAGGCGGAACCCGTACGGGTTGACCTTCTGTCCCATTACTCTTCCTCTCCCTCATCGCTCGACGATGAGGAGCCGGCCTCGGTGAAACCGGCGGCTTCGGCGGCGTCGGAGGTGGCGAACCACACCTCGGCCACGGTCTGTTCGTACCAACGGCCCTCCGGGGCGTGGTACTTCATCGAATCGGCGTTGCCCTTGATCGGGTAGCCCTCGGGCATCTCCTGAGGATCATCGAGCGGCGCATGGCTGAGCGGACCGAACGGGGTCTCGTCGTCGGCGTCGACGATCGAGTCCTGATCGGAGTCGGCCGTCTCGGCGTCGTAGCCGTCATCGTCGCCGGCGTTCGCCGGATCCGACATCGCCTGCTCGGTCGCCTGGACGATCTCGGCAGCCTGATCCTCGACCGACGCATCCTCGTGGTCGTGATCGTGATCATGGTCGTGGTCGTGGTCGTGCTCGGCCTCGTCACGGGCCCGACTCTGGGCGACGCGCTGACGACGGGCCTCGGCTGCGTTCGTGGTGGTCGAGCGACCGGCGTTGGCCTCGCGTTCACGCAGCATCTCGAGCTGCGCCTCGGAGTACCGAGACACGATCACCGTGATGTGGCAGGTGCGCTTGCGAATGCGGGTGGCACGGCCACGGGCACGGGGACGCCAGCGCTTGAGGGTGGGGCCCTCGTCCGCGTAGCAGGCGGAGACGAACAGCTCTTCGGCGAGCTGGCCGTCGTTGTGCTCGGCGTTGGCGACGGCCGAGTCGAGCACCTTGGCGATGTCCGCGCTGATGCCTCGCTCGCTGAACGCGAGGATCTCCGACGCCTCGGCGTAGGACTTGTCGCGGATCAGGTTGAGGATCTCACGGGCCTTGTACGCCGACGAACGGACGTGCTTGGCCTGGGCGCGGGTGCCCGGACGCTCGTTGGTCTTTCGCGAGGAGGTCTTCGTGCCGGTCATCGGCGCGCTCCTCGCTCCTGGCCCGCGTGGAACTTGAACGTGCGGGTGGGCGCGAACTCACCGAGCTTGTGGCCGACCATCGCCTCGGTCACGTAGACCGGGACGTGCTTGCGGCCGTCGTGGACGGCCAGGGTGTGGCCGATCATGTCGGGGATGATGGTCGAACGACGAGACCAGGTCTTGATGACCTTCTTCTCGCCCGTCTCGTTGAGTGCATCCACCTTCTTGAGGAGGTGGTCGTCGACGAACGGACCCTTCTTGAGGCTGCGCGGCATTGTGATTACCTCCGCGAACCGCGCGTCCGGCGACGGCGCACGATCAGCTTGTCGGATTCGGGCTTCTGCTTGCGGGTGCGGCCCTCGGGCTTGCCCCACGGGGACACGGGGTGGCGACCACCGGATGTCTTGCCTTCGCCACCACCATGCGGGTGATCGACCGGGTTCATGGCCACACCACGGGTCTGCGGGCGCTTGCCCTTCCAGCGGTTGCGGCCGGCCTTGCCGATCTTGATGAGTTCGTGCTGGCTGTTGCCGACCTCGCCGACGCTGGCGCGGCAATCGATCGGCACGCGCCGCATCTCGGTGCTGGGGAGGCGCAGGGTGGCGAACTCGCCTTCCTTCGCCACCAGCTGGATGGAGGTGCCGGCGGAGCGGCCCAGCTTGGCGCCGGCGCCGGCCTTCAGCTCCACGTTGTGGATGACCGTACCGACCGGGATGTAGCGCAGCGGCAACGAGTTGCCGGGACGGATCTCGACACCCTGACCGGAGGCGACCTTGTCGCCGACCTCGAGGCCGCGGGGGGCGAGGATGTAGCGCTTCTCGCCGTCGTGGTAGTGCAGCAGGGCGATGTTGCAGGTGCGGTTCGGGTCGTACTCGATGGTCGCGACCGTGGCCGGAACGCCGTCCTTCGTGCGAAGGAAGTCGATCTGGCGGTACTTCTGCTTGTGGCCACCACCACGGTGACGGCTGGTCTTGCGACCATGGTTGTTGCGCCCACCGGACTTGGTCTCACCCTTGGTGAGGCTCTTCTCCGGTGAGGTGGCGGTGATCTCCGAGAAGTCGGAGGTCGTCTGGAAACGGCGACCCGGACTCGACGGCTTGCGCTTGCGAATAGCCATGTTCCTACGCCTCGAACAGATCGATCGAGTCACCCTCGGCGAGGGTGACGAGGGCCCGCTTCTGACCGGATCGCTGGCCGAAGCCACCGGTGCGCCGATTGCGCTTGCGCTTGCCCTTGCGGTTGAGGGTGTTCACCTTGAGAACCGACACGTCGAAGATCTCTTCGATGGCGTCGCGGATCTCGGGCTTCGAGGCGCTGGGCGCCACGACGAAGGTGTAGACGTTCTCCTCGAGCAGCCCGTAGGACTTCTCGGAGACGACGGGACGAATGATGACGTCGCGATGATCCTTCACGAGTCGCTCCCTTCGGGCGTCGCACCCGGGAGGGTGGCTTCGGTGAACACGACGACGTCGCTGTCGAGCACGTCGTAGGTGTTGAGCTCACCGACGTGCAGGCAGTGCACGTTGGTGAGGTTGCGGAAACTCCTGTAGGCGGTCTCGTCGGTGTCGCCGAGAACCAGCAGCACCTTGCCCTCGGCGCCGATGGCGGAGAGCGCGGCGACGGCGTCCTTGGTCTTCGGAGCGTCGAAGCTCCAGGTGTCGACGACGATCACGTTGCCGTCGCTGGCCCGGTCGGACAGTGCGCTGCGCAGGGCGAGCTTCACCATCTTCTTGGGTGTCTTCTGGCTGTAGTCACGGGGCTTCGGGCCGTGGGCGATGCCACCACCACGCCAGATCGGCGAGTTGGAGGAACCGGCACGGGCACGACCGGTGCCCTTCTGGCGCCACGGCTTGGCGCCACCACCACGGACCTCACGACGGGTCTTCGTGGAGTGGGTGCCGGAGCGCTTGGCGGCGAGCTGGGCGGTGACGACCTGGTGCATGACGGGGATGTTGGGCTCGATGCCGAACACCTCGTCGACCAGTTCGGCCGTGCCGGCATCCGAGCCGGACTGGGACTTCATGGTGACGGACGCCATCTCAGGACCCCTTCACTGCGTCGCGGATGACCACGGTGGCGCCGCGGGGGCCGGGCACGGAGCCCCGAACCAGCAGTACCTCGGCCTCGGGATCGCTCTTGACGACCTCGAGGTTCAGGGTGGTGACCTTCTGGTTGCCCATGCGGCCGGGCAACTTCTTGCCCTTGAACACGCGGCTCGGCGTGGCGCACTGGCCGACCGAACCGGGCTTGCGATGGACCTTGTGGGCGCCGTGCGAGGCGGGCTGGCCCTTGAAGCCATGTCGCTTCATCGCACCGGCGAACCCCTTGCCCTTGGAAACGGCAGTGACATCGACCCGTTCGCCCTGCTCGAGGACGTCGACGCCGATCTCCTGGCCCACGGTGAACTCCGACACGTCGTCGAGGCGGAGCTCGACGAGGGTGCGGCCGGACTCGACGCCGGCCTTCTCGAAGTGACCGGCCTCGGGCCGGGTGAGCTTGCCCGCATCCTTCACGCCGAGCGTGACCTGGATGGCGGAGTAGCCGTCGCTTTCAGGGGTCTTGACCTGCACGACACGGCACGTCGACACGCGCAGCACGGTGACCGGGACGACACGGTTCTCCTCGTCCCAGACCTGCGTCATGCCGACTTTCTCGCCGACGATCGCCTTGGTGGCCATGATTGAATCCTCATCGTTGGCACCGACCGGAACCGGTGCGCTCGTTCGCCCCGGCGAGCCGGTGCGGGGTTTCATGCGAACGCTCCGCTCGGGTGGACCCGGCGGAGCGTTCTTTCGGTTGTGCGATGTGGTTCCCGGAGGCCTTCATCGACGTCGATTCTGTGCTGGTGGCACCGATCAGAGACCGGAGCCGCACAAGGTGACGAGGCTAGCGCCCGAAGTGCCGCGTACCAACCGGCATCCACGGGTCTTTCCGCGGCCGCAAGTAGCGTCCGATTCGATGGCGACCGAGGGCGATGAAGATACTGGAACCAGTGTGCCCGACACCTGGTTGAGCGCCTCGAACGTGCCAGGATGGATCGTCAAGGCGATCGGACTCTTCTGGCTCGGCTGGATCGCCGTGTACGTGGGCACCGGGATGATCCGGTCGCTGCGTTCGCTGTTGATCGTGATCCTGATCTCCCTGTTCCTCAGCTTCGCGATCGAGCCGGCCGTGAACCGGCTCGAACGGCGCGGGATCCGCCGGGGTGGCGGCGTGTGGATCGTCTACGTCCTGATGCTGATCGGCATCGCGGGGTTCTCGGCGGCCATCGGCACGGCGCTCGCGACCCAGATCGACGAGTTCATCGGGGACGCGCCGCGCCTGATCGAGGACGCGGAGGACTGGCTTCAGGAGAACGTCGACGAGGACATCGACCTCACCGAGTTCCGCGACGAGTTCGTGGCGGACGGTCGGGCCGCGGATCTCGCCGGCCAGTTCGCCGACGACATCGTCAATCTCGGCGCGACGCTCATCAACATCATCTTCCAGGCGTTCACCATCGCCCTGTTCACCTTCTATCTCGTGGCCGAGGGGCCGAAACTGCGCCGCACGATCTGTTCGTTCCTCGAACCCGAGCGCCAGGCCATGGTGCTGGAGGTCTGGGACCTCGCCATCCAGAAGACCGGCGGCTACATCTACTCCCGCGGCATCCTCGCGTTCTTCTCGTTCGCCGCCCACTGGATCGCGTTCGAGATCATCGATCTGCCGTTCCCGCTGCCGCTCGCCCTGTGGGTCGGCGTGATCTCGCAGTTCATCCCCGTCATCGGCACCTACTTCGCCGGCGCCCTCCCGCTCGTGATCGGGTTGCTCGACGAGCCGAAGACGGGGCTCATCGTTCTCGTCGTGATCGTGGTCTACCAACAGGTGGAGAACTACCTCTTCGCGCCGCGGGTCACCGCGCAGACCATGGAGATCCACGTCGCCGTGGCGTTCGGCGCCGTGCTCGCCGGCGCCGCGCTTCTCGGCGTGGTCGGTGCCCTGCTCGCCCTGCCGTTCGCCGCCACCGCCCAGGCCTTCATCTCGGGCTACCGACAACACCACGAGATCGAGGAGGCTGTCCTCGAACGCAGCGCTCGACGACGGGGCCGGGGCTGACTCGGTGAGTCGACCGATCTTCTACACCCACATCATGAAGACCGGCGGCATCTCGACCACCGCGTCGATCCGAGACGCAGTCGGCGCCGACCGGACCTTCCCGGACGCAGCCGGTGAAGTCGCCGCGGTGGCCGCCAAGTCGATCCCGAGCTATCTGCTGGCCCTCGACGACGAGGAGCGCGGCGCGCTGCGGTTCACGACGGTGCACCAGCCGGCTTGGGTCGCGTTCACCGGTCCGCCGGACACCATCCGAGCGACCGTTCTTCGCGAGCCCGTCGCCCGCACGCTGTCGCATCTCCGCCAGATCGCCGGTGGTAATCACCGTGCCCGTTCGCCTCGCGAAGCCTGGGACGACCCCGAGATCAAGGCGCGGCTCTCCAACTACATGTGCCAGCTGTTCGCGGACCGCGAGGACCGCGTCGTCCCTTCGGATCCGCTTCCCGACGAGCTCGATGACGACGCGAAGCGCAGCGTGCTGGAGGCCCTCAGCGACGGCTGGTTCACCGCCATCTGGCATCCGATGACGATCGACGACGCGGCGCTTGCCCAGGCGGTCGCAACCCTGTCGCGCTACGACGTCGTGGGGACGACGGCGGACCTCGGTGGCTTCGTCTCACGACTCGCCACTGCGTCGAACCTTCCGCTGGCACCGCCCGACCATCTCAATCGCACGAGCGAACCGGTGGCCATCGAGGACGACCTCGTGGAGGAGGTCCGATCAGCCGTCGCGTTCGACGAGATCCTCCATGAGCAGGCCCGACGCCTCTCGACTTCTCACGGCCGACCCGCGTAGACATACTGTCGGATGGCTGGATACGAGTACCTGGACGAGAACCGCCTCCGTGTCGGTCGTGCGGAGATGCTGGTCGACTGGCTCGCCCGAGGAGGCTCGGTTGACGACCTCGTCATCATGAAGCCACCCGCGCTCATCGAGCAGATGGCGAGGACGCTGGCCGAGGTCGAACCGCGCACCATCGTCGAGCTCGGCATCCACCGCGGAGGCAGCGTCGCCGCGATCGCCGAGCTCGCGCAGCCCGACTGTCACATCGCGTTCGAGCTCGCCGATGGGCGGGTGCAGGCACTCGACGCCTACATCGCCGACACCGGGTCCGAGGACCGCATCCATCTCGAATATGGCGTGGATCAGGGCGACACCTTGCGTGTGGCCGCACTCACGGACGAGCATCGGGGACCCGCTCCGATCGATCTGGTGTTCGACGACGCGTCTCATCTGTACGGCCCGACCAAGGCATCGTTCGAGGCGCTGTACCCCCGAATGCGCCCCGGCGGCCGTTTCATCATCGAGGACTGGGCCTGGACGGACTCCTTGGCAACCGCCATGACGCAGTCGTTCAGCGAGTTGGACGCGGACGCTCGAGCGTCACGGGCCGCGACGGTCGCCGACGACCTCCGCGCCCTCGCCGACGAGCGGGAAGACACTCGGCTCGCCGATGCGGCGGATGCCCTGCGCGCCGAGCCGACGACCGACAACCTGGTGCGAGCCGCACGAGCCCGAGCACCGTTCGCCGAGGCTCCGCTTTCCGCCCTCGGAATAGAACTGCTCCTCGCCGTCGCCGAGGTACCGGACATCGTCGCCCAGGTGACGATCACGCCCGACTGGATCGACATCGTCCGCGGGTCGGCCGATATCGACCACTCGTTTCGCCTCGCCGATGTTCTGGCCGACCACGGCGCGGTCATCCCCCTGCCGCGCAACGGTCGCTGAACGCGACGGGCGTCAACGGTCAGGCCGGCGTGGTGGCGTCGTCGACGAGCCGATTGCGTTGCGCCCGCTCGGCCCGCAGGTTCGTGACGAAGACGGCGGCCTCCGTGCGACTGCTCATGTTCAGCTTGCGCAGCAGGTTCGAGACGTAGTTCTTGACCGTCTTCTCGGCGAGGTTCATGCGTTCCGCGATCTGGCGGTTCGTGAGACCTTCGGCGAGATGATCGAGGAGACGACGCTCCTGGGGGCTCAGGTCGTTGAGTACCGACGCATCGCCGTCGTCGATGCGACCGGTTCGCAGACGCTCGAGCAGCCGGCCGGTCAGCGTCGGATCGATGAGCGAGCCGCCGTCGTGCACGACACGGATCGACCGGACCAGCTCGGTTCCCGCGGTCCGCTTGAGGAGGAAGCCCGCGGCATCGGCCCGGATCGCCGAGAGCAGCACGTCGTCGTTCGAGTACGAGGTGAGGATGACGCACGCCACCTTCGGCAGCCGCTCCTTGATCCCGCGGCACACATCGAGTCCGTCGCCGTCCGGAAGCATCAGATCGATCAGGGCCACATCGGGGCGGGTCGCCTCGATCAGTCGAAGGCCTTCGCCCGCGGTGCCCGCCTCACCGACGACGTCCATGTCGGTCTCCCGCTCGAGAACGGCACGCAGGCCCTCTCGCACGAGTTCATGGTCATCTAGGAGAAACACTCGAATCGTCATTGCAGGTCCTTTGTTCCTGTCTGGTCGGATCCCTCGCGGTCACCTGTCCGTACCTTCGGGGACTCCTGGCCCTGTTCTTGACGAGGACCGGCCGCTGGTCACCACGGAAGCGCTCCTCGGCCCACCCGAGCCGATGACTCCGGTCCCGACGCCGGGTGGGCCGATTGGCCCGACTCCCGCGCCCGGCCTGCGCCCTCGACGAATCCCCCGTCAGGAGCAGGGATTGACGGTGACGAGGATGGGATCGGAGGAGTCGGTGTTTCCGGCGGCGTCGGATGCGGTCGCCCGGATCTCCATCCGCGTGGTCGTGGCGAACGTGCCGGCCGGGATCGCAAGCGTCGCGGACCAGGTGTCGGGCTGGCCGGTCGGGGTCAGGTCGACCGAACCCGACTGCACGCCGACCGGGTCGACCCAGTCGACCGCCACGGAGGTGACGGCGACGTCGTCCGTGGCGAGCACGAGCACCGTGGTCTGCTCTTCGAGTTGCTCCGTCGCGCAGGATCTCGCGGTGTTGCGCTCCACGATCGGTGAGTCCGAGTTGGTGAAGCGCACGACCTCGGGCGGGTCCGGGTCCGGCGCCACGGTCGTGGTCGTCGTCGTGCTGGTCGTCGTCGTGGTCGTCGTGGTCGTGCTGGTCGTCGTCGGCGGCTCGGTCGTGGTCGTCGTCGTCGTGCTGGTGCTCGTCGTGGTTGCGGGCGTCGCCGTGGTCGGCGGTTCCGTCGACTCCGGGACCGTCGTCGTGGACGAGTCGCCGACGCCGCCTTCATCGACCGG
>BQJV01000018.1 GCA_021604885.1 Acidimicrobiales bacterium | reverse complement strand
CGAGCGCGCCTTCGTCTGGCACCGCGTGGCGAAGACCGGAACCCGCAGCCTCCACGCCCTGCTCGAGTCGGAGGTCGCCGACTACCAGTACCTCATCCGCAAGCAGGCCCCGCCCCCGGCCTACACCGAGCTCCTGGAATCGACGTGCTTCCGGTTCACCTTCGTCCGCAATCCATGGGACCGACTCGTCTCCGGCTGGCGCAACAAGTTCGTCACCGGACGCAAGGCCACGGACTTCCTCGCGCAGCTCAGCGATGGTGCGTCCGACGACGAGCTGGCGCGGTGCAGAGAGGACTTCGACGCCTTCCTCCGGCTCCTGCCCGCGTCGAGACTGTTCGCGCGCAACGTGCACTTCCAGCCGCAGTCGACGATCCTGCGCGACGTCGAGCTCGACTTCGTGGGTCGGTTCGAGCGCTACGTCGGCGATGTCGAGCAGGTGCTGTCGACCATCGGTCTCGAGCATGCGAGCGCGTCGATCCCGCATCGGAATCGCACGTCGGAGGACCAGCCGCACTACAGCTCGTACTACGACGCCGCCGGCCGTGACCTGGTGGAGGAGCTGTACGGCGCCGATGTCGACCGGTGGGGCTACGCGTTCGAGTCGACGCCGTAGCCCCGCAGCAGACTCTCGGCCGCGCCACGCCAACGTCGGTCACAGTCCTCGGCGGTGGCGCCGAGGAAGCCGGCGGTCTCCTGGGTGGCGAGGCCCACGACGAGGCCGAGCACCCCGTGGGCGATGTCGACCGCGTCACCGTGGAGCTGATCCGCCTGCACGAGTGACCGCGCCCGGTCGACGAAGGCCGACCGGGTCGCGTCGCCGAGCTCGCGCTCCTCCGGCGCCGGCGCGTAGACGGCGAACGGCTTGGTGTACATGACCTCGAAGAGGCGGGGGTTCTCGCGGGTGAAGTCGCGGAACGCGTCGATGACGGCGAGAAGATCGGCCGGCGTCCCCTGCGGGGGCGGCAGCTCGGCGAACCGGTCCCGGAGCCGACGGAAGCCGTCGAAGAACACGGCGCGGACGAGGCCGGACTTGTCGCCGAAGAGTTCGTAGATCGCGGGGGCCGAGGTGCCGGCCGCGGTGGCGACGGCGCGGGTGGTCACCGCGGACGGACCGTCGACCGCCAGCAGGTCGAGCGCGACGTCGAGGATCTTCTCGCGCAGTTCGGGGGTTCGCTGTCGGGGTCGGCCCACGTGACGTCGTCAGCCGGCGGCGGCGAGCAGGAGGTCCTGTTCGGCCTGATCCTGGGCGATGGCCGCCTCGACCACGTGGAGGAGTGGTTCGCGGACACGTTGCTTCGTCGCCTTCTGTGCGTTGGCGTCCAGCGCGAGCAGGCCGGTGGCGACCTCGTGGACCCTGGCTTCGAACGCGTCGGGCGCCACGATCTCGTCGAGGATGCCGGCGGCGACCGCGGCCGGGGGATCGAACGTCTCCGAGAGGATCGCGGCGCGCGGGAACGCGGCGGGAGTCAATCGCTGGCGCAGCATCTCGGTCGCCGTGCGGGGGAGGGTGAGCCCGATCGCGACCTCGTTGGCCGCGAGCTTGGCCGGCTGGTCGATCCCGATCCGGTGGTCGCCCGCGAGCACGAGGAAGAGGCCCATCGCCATCGCATGGCCGGTGCAGGCGACCACGACCGGACGGGGATGGCCGAGCATGCGGGCGGCGAGCCGGAAGCCGCCGAGGACCATGTCGATGCTCGCCTGACTGCCGCCCGTCAACACGCCCATGTCGAAGCCGCCGGAGAACACCCCGTCACGCCCCCGGATCACGACCGGGACGTCGTCGGCCAGCGCGCGATCGAGGGCCTCGTTGATGTCGGACTGCATCGCCGGTGACAGGGCGTTGGCCTTGCCGTCGTCGAGATCGATCCAGCCGATCCCGTCGCGAAGTGCGTAGCGAACTCGTGCGGTCATCGTGTCCTCCCTGGCCTCATCGGTGACCGTACCAGAGTTTTGTATCAGTGATACAAAATCCAGTCCTCCGCCCGTTCAGGGGGTCGTCTCTTCGGCGCACTCCTCGTTCACGAAGTTGTTGAGCGTTGACGCCGCGTTGCGAACTTCGATCGTGGTGCGATCGTTGAGCGCTTCGAGTCGATCGAGGGCGCGGTTCGAATCGGCGCCGAACTCCTCGAAGACCTGGATCTGGACCTCATGCAGCTCCAACGTTCGGGCGACTGCCGTGGCCAGGTCGTTGTCGAACTTGTCGACCGCCCCGGGCACGACCACCGGCTCGACCTCGAGGAGCGCGTCTCGCATCGCGGCGCGATACGCGACGGCGTCTGCGTGCCGATCGTCGGTGGTCTCGAGCCCCAGTCCGTTGTTGCGGACGTCGAACCACACCTGGGCGGGCCCGCACAAGGTGGTCAGCTCCTCGGCGGTCATCCCGAGCCGGGTGCCGCCGTCACCGTCGTCTCCGCACGCGGGGACGACGATGGCGAACCCCACGCCGAGCACAAGCACCATGAATCTCCCGAGCGCACTCATGTTCGGAAGCTAGTGCAGCGGCCGGCGACCCGCCCTGGCTACGAGAGGTCGATCTCGTCGGGCCCGCGCGTGAACGGCTGAGCGGTCACACTGGGGCATGTCCTTCGGTCAGAGCGCGGGTCCACCGGCCACCGGTCGGCAGGTCGAGGAGCTGCGCGAGCTGTTGCGCAACGCCGGCCACGCCGACTTCCGTGATGCCCGCGGCCCGATGGGGTTCAACCAACGCCAGGCCGGCGGCCGGTTCACCGCCGACGAGGCGGCGGAGCTGATCGATCAGCTGCTGGCGGCCGAACACGAGGCGGCGCAATCGGCCGAGCCGGAACCCAAGGCGAAGGCGAAGGCGAAGGCCGCGAAGAAGTCGGCGAACGCGGCGGAGAAGGCGTCCTCCGACACGCCGGCCGCGGACCTCACCGAACACGAGATCGCAATCCGCACCGCACCGACCAAGGCGCTGGTTCTGGAGGTCCGCCGACGGGGCTGGACCGTCACCCGCAAGACGCGGTGAAGGTCGCCTCGATCGGATCCAGCGGATAGTTGTCGGCACTGAACGCCCGGTCCTCGTTGATGAACGAGACGCTTCCCGAAGCCGTCATCCCGTCGATGCTGAAGTCGAGCACCGCGCTGCTGCCCTCCTCGACGGCGGCCCAGGCGCCCTCGGCGTCGGCCACGAGATCGAGCCCCGCGTCCTGGAGGTTCATCATCACAGTCGAGACGCGGTTGTCGTCCGTCACCAGGTCGATCGTGACCGAGTTCGTGAACCCGGGGGAGTAGAGGACGGCGTGGAAGCCGCCGAAGAAGTCGGGGTCACACGTGCCGATCCCCTCCGCGAAGAACTCGTAGGAGTCGTCGCCGATCGTCACGACCGCAACAGCGCCATCGCCGGCCTCGTCGATTCCGACCTCACCGAACGCGCCCGAGCTGGGTGCCGGGTCGGCGCCATGCTGGCGGGCGTCGTCGCCCTCGATGAGGGTTCCCTGCGCGGCGCGGCGAACACATTCCTCTTCGCCGTCGTAGGTGATCGTGGCGTCGAAGCTGGTCGATGAATCGAACCGGAGCTCCATCTCGATGAACGAGACGCCGCCGCGGTAGGTGGCCTCGGACTCGGAGACCGCCGTTCGCTCGAAGGCGATTGCCCCGCCGTCCGGCCCTTCGAGTTCCAGCGCCGCGCCGGATTCCCAGACGTCGATGGTCCCTGCGTCGACCGCGGCGTCGGGTTCCGGATCGTCCGGACCGCAGTTCGGCACGAACATTCCGTTGTTGATCGACCAGGTGCCGGCCGATGGCACCAGCACGGGATTGGCCGCGTCGACGAAGGAGCCCGCCCCGCTCGTGTCGGCCTCGACACCGTCGCTGCCGTCGTCGCCCGTTCCGGCGCCGTCCGCGGGTCCGGCTCCGTCGGTCGAGCTCGTCCCGTCGTCCTTCAGCGCGTCGATGAGCGCCATGGTGATGAGGAAGAGGAGCACGCCGACGATGAGCGCGGCCACTGCGGAGAGGAGGCAGCCGAGCGGCGAGGCGTTCTCGAAGTTCCCCTCGTCGTCCGCGGAGTCGGGGGTTCCGCTCTTCTTGTTGCCGAACAGGGAGAGTTCGATGAGCCTGCCGAGCTTGCGTCCCACCGCTTCGAGAAGTCTGCGCATCCGGCTCTCTCTCGCTGACGTCGCCGAAGGCGGCGTAGGTGCAAGACCTTATCGACTGAATCCAGTGCGGGCCGGACGACGGCTCGCGGCGGGGTCATAGTGCTGTCTCCCGGGGTGCACCGACGCGTGTCGCCTTGTCAACCGAAGTCGCGTCAACCCCGCAGGCGCATGACCAGGTAGTCGATTGATGCGTAGCCGGGAGAACCGGAAATCCGAGTGTCCCCTGCAACGAGGATCATGCCGTCGGGTTGGATGGCGATCGACTGCAGCTGGTCGATATTGATCGCATCGAACGTGACCCAGCCGCTCGACCCGAAGTTGGTGTCGAGTGATCCGTCCGTTTCATACACGGACACGTGGCCACCGCTGAAGGTGCCCCGGCCAACCGCAGCGATTCGACCGTCCGCGTAGAGAGCCAAGCCGAGAATCTGGTGGCTACCGCCTCCGAAGTCTGTCGTCACAGTCCCGCCAGAGAACGACGGGTCGAGTGAGCCGTCCGAGAGGTACCGCGCGAGCGCGAAGTCGTTGTCCGAGAGGTTGTTGCTTAGCCCACCGGCAATGATCTTTCCGTCCGGTTGGACCTCGACCGCAAGCGCGCTGTCCCGGCGGAGTCCGATCGGCGTGGCGGCCATCCCGCCACTGGAAAACGTCTCGTCGGGCTCGCCATTGACACCAAACCGAGCAATCGCGAAGTCGCTGTAGCCACCCGCACCGTTCGTCGAGCCGGCGAGCACGATTTTTCCGTCCGGTTGCAGGGCTAGGTCGTAGACCTCCGTCATGTCGGCAGCGGTAGCGATTCCGTTGACTCCGAATGAGGCGTCGACTTCACCGCCGGACGTGATCCGAACCACTCGGCCTGGGCCGTAGCCGCCGCTCGCGTAGATGGAACCGTCCGCGGCGATCGCCAACCCGAGCTGTGGTTCGCCTCCCCCGGCATTGCCGTCCATCTCCGGCACAACGGTTGCTCCGGAGTCACCGAAAGTGGGGTCGAGAGTGCCGTCCGAGAGAAGCCGAGCGACGAAGGCGTCCGAGTCGGCGAATCCCCCGATCACAATCCGGCCCTCCGCGTCAGAGACGATGTCGTAGGCAGACTCTGGCCCATCATCGATGAGGTCGATGCTCACGAACCCGTCATCGCCGAACAACCCGTCTCGGGCGCCGTTGGGGAGGAGGCGGAGAACTGACGAGTTGGTGTCCGCGTTGCGGTCACTGAACCCCGCCACGAGGATCTTGCCGTCGGCTTGAACCGTGACGGCGTACGCAATGTCGTACCCGAGATCCCAGTCGGCGACGACTGCGCCGACACTGCCGAAAGTCGTATCGAGATCCCCCGGACGAGGCGCAGGTGCGACCGTCGTCGTCGTGGTCGACGTGGTAGAGGGCGTCGGAACTTGCTGATCACAAGTCGGCTCGGTCGGGTGTGTCGGGTCGATTGCCTGAGCTGGTCTGCCCTTGTAACGCCAGAGGAACGTCGCGAGCTCGGCGCGGTTTACCGCGCGATCTGGAGAGAACGTCCTCGACGATGTTCCGGTCGTGATGACCGGACTCGTATTCGCCATCCACGAGACGGGGTCTTGTTGCCATGGCCGGATCACGTCAGTGAACAAGTGTGAGACAGATGCGTCCGGGTCGCGGCCGAGAACTGTGTCGAGCCGGTAGAGAAGTGCGGCGAACTCTCCTCGGGTCAGAGGGCGGTCGGGTTCGAATGTCGTGCTCGAGGTTCCCGTGGTGATGGGCGGGGAGCTGTTCGCCATCCAGGCGATTGCCTCGTCCTGATAAGCCTTGCTCACGTCGGTGAAGGAATGACTTCCCCCGTGGGGGCGGCCTTCCATTCGCCACATGAAGACGCCCGCGTCTCCTCTGGTGACGAGCCCGTCGGGCGAGAAGCAGGTTCGGGACGTGCCTGTCGTGATAGCGGGCGTAGCGTTGACCATCCACTGCACTGCCTCGGTGTAGAACCTGTCGGGTGAAACGTCGCCGAATCCGGCAACCGCTTGAGCCGGTGTGGTTCGCACCGAGACCGTGGTGAGCAAGCTCGCTGCCATCGCCGCTATGACCACCGCTGCACATCGTCGCCGAGCCTGCACGGGCTGGAAGGTACTGCGCCGATCGCGAAGCTGCGAGACGTTCTCGGGCGCATGCCACGAGGTGCTCCATCTTGGCCGCGAGCCGGCGGCTCAATGGTCGACTTGTCGAGAGCCGGTTCGAGTCTTGGCTCTCTGTTTTGGCTCCTCCGCCAAGCCCCGGCTCACGACCCGCCGAACCCGCGGTGGCCGTTCCCGGCGACGCGACATCTGGTGGAGCTGATGGGAATCGAACCCACGACCCCCTGCTTGCAAAGCAGGTGCTCTAGCCAACTGAGCTACAGCCCCGGAAGCACCGATCGTAGCGGTCACGCAGCGTCACCTTGCGCGCGTATCCGTCAAGTCTCGGCTCGTTTGGCCGAACCTTGTTCGGAAGAGGGTGCGTCCGCAGTGGTGCGGCGTCGGCGGCGAAGAGTCAGCCCTCGAAACACAAGGAATCCCCTGACCATGAAGTTCTTCCGGATCGTTCTCATGACCACCGTGGTGGCGCTGTTCGCCGTGTCGTGCAGCGACGGCAACGTCTTCGAGCTGAAGGTGGGCGACTGCTTCCAGGAGATCGGCGCCACCGAGATCACCGACGTCGAGATGGTCGACTGCAGCGACCCGCACAACCACGAGGTCATCTCGGTGTGGAACGTGACCGACGCCTCGCTCCCGGCCGATTCCGCGTTCGAGGAAGGGTGCTACGACCGCTTCGAAGCGGCGATCGGCACGCCGTACGCCGAGTCCGCCATCTATGTGACGCCGATCTATCCGTCGCCCCAGTCGTGGGACCAGGGCGACCGCGAGGTGATCTGCTACTCGTTCGAGTTCAACGACGCCGACGAGCTCGCGATGGTGACGGGCTCCGTCCTGAACTCGGGCCGCTGATCACGGTGGCGCGGGGGCCCGGCCCCCGCGTCAGCTGATCCCGGCGGGCCGTTCGCCCGACACGATGACGCGGTGCCCCATGCGGGGATAGTCGCCGTAGTCGTAGACGGCGTAGTGCTGGGTGCTGCGGTTGTCCCAGGCGGCCACGTCGCCGGGGCTCCAGGTCCATCGAATCGTCCACTCGGGCTGTTCGACGAAGTCGTAGAGCATGTCGAGCAGCCTGGTGGAGTACGTGTACTTCATGCCCTTCACCCGGTTGGTCCAGGCGCGGTTGACGTAGAGGACCCGTCGGCCCGATTCCGGATGCACGGCGACAACGGGATGGTCGGCGGTGCCGGTGAGCGGCGGCCGTCCGTGCTCGGCGACGAGCTGGTCGGCCATCGTCCTGATCGCGTCGGGCAGGGCGTCGTAGGCAGCCGCGGTGCTGAGCCACATCGTGTCGCCGCCGACCGGGGGCACGTCCACGAGCGCGAGGATCGACCCGGCGGGGGGCTCCTCGCGGAAGGTCGCGTCCGTGTGCCAGAAGTCCGCCCGGTTGACGGGACGGTTCGCGACCTCGATCAGCTCGCGATGGCCACCGACGCGCTCGTACTCCCGGGTGTCGTCGCCGAAGTCGCCGTGGGACTCCGGCACGCCGAGGGCGCGGGCGAGCGCCATCTGCTGGTCGGGCGTCGGATGGAGCTGGGGGAAGAAGACGACGCCGTGCTCGATCCACGCGGCGCGGATGGCGTCGCGGTCGCGTACGACGTCGCCGTCGAACTCGACGCCTTCGATCGTGGCGCCCAACGCGGGGCCGACCGTGGTGATCGTCAACATGGTCCGATACTTGCAGGCGAGGGCGCACTGGGCCGCTTCCTCGGAGAAGTGGCAGTATCGCTGCCATGGACTCCCTTGAATCCCGCGCCCTGAAGACCGCCTCGATGGACGATTTCGATCTCCGCATGTCGGAGGAGAGCCGTCCGTTCTACAACCAGGTGGTCGACTTCCTGGAGACGGTCGTCGCCCCGATGCAGGCGGAGTTCGCGAAGGCGGGGGAGGGACGGGCCGACCGCTGGTCCTACACCGACGAACAGCTGGAGCTCCTCGAAGGAGCGAAGGACGAGGCGAAGGCCCGTGGCCTGTGGAACTTCTTCCTGCCCGAGACCGGCCAGGGGCTGTCCAACCTCGACTACGCCTACCTCGCCGTCGAGCTCGGCAAGTACCCGCTCGGTTCGGAGTCGCTGAACTGCTCGGCGCCCGACACCGGCAACATGGAGGTCATCGAGCGGGTCGGCACCCCCGAGCAGAAGGAGCAGTGGCTCGAGCCGCTGCTGAGTGGTGAGATCCGCAGCTGCTTCGGTATGACCGAGCCTGGTGTCGCCTCCTCCGACGCCAAGAACGTGCGCTGCCAGGCGATTCGGGACGGTGAGGAATACGTCATCAACGGCGAGAAGTACTACATCTCCGGCGCCGGCGATCCCCGCTGCAAGATCATGATCCTGATGTGCCAGACGTCGCCGGACGGGCCGCCGCATCGCCGTCAGTCGCAGATCCTCGTTCCCATGGACACGCCCGGTCTCGAGGTGCTCGGTCCGATGCACGTCTTCGGTCAGGACGACGCCCCCCACGGGCACATGCACATCCGGATGACCGACGTGCGGGTGCCGGCGAGCAACATTCTGTGGGACGAGGGCGAAGGCTTCGCCATCTCGCAGCTGCGCCTCGGCCCGGGTCGTATCCACCACTGCATGCGTGGCATCGGCGCGGCGGAGAAGGCGCTCGACCTGATGTGTCGTCGGGGCATGACCCGTGAGGCGTTCGGCAAGCCGATCGCCCGGCTCGGAGGCAACACCGAGTTGATCGGCAAGGCCCGTGCCGAGATCGAAGCGATGCGGATGATGGTGCTGCGTGCCGCGAAGGCGATGGACACGCTCGGCAACCAGGAGGCCCGCGTGTGGATCTCGGCGGTGAAGGCGATGGTGCCCGAACGGGTGTGCACGATCATCGATCAGGCGATCCAGATGCACGGCGCGACGGGCGTCTCCCAGTGGACGCCGCTCGCCGGCATGTACGCGAGCCAGCGGACGTTGCGTCTCGCCGACGGACCGGACGAGGTGCACTGGATGGTCGTCGGCCGATCCGAGCTCGCGTCCTACGACGGCCTGGAGATCCCGCTCAACCCGACCTCCGCCGCGGCCCCCGAACTCACCGCCGCCTGGGACGACGACAGCAGCTTCCACTTCACCGGCCCCTGACCCCCGCAGCATCTGGTCCCCGCAACATCTGGTGTCTGACACCCGCAACATCTGGCGACGACGCCCCAGACGCTGGCTTATAGTCCGCTGCATGGGGCGAACAGTGACGGTTCTGGCGATCGCGGCGATTTTCGCGACGGCGTGCGGTGACGACGGCGGCGGCTCTGCTGACGCCACGACGACTACGGGGCCGACCAGTTCGACCACGGAGGCGCCGCCGAGCGGCGACACAACCACGACGACGACCACCACGACCGAGCCGCCGGCGACGACCACCACGACCGAGGCGCCGGACGACGAGCTGCCCGACGAGATCGAGCGCGTCGACTATCTCACCTTCGCCCAAGGGGCCAACCCGTTCGGATTCTCGGTCGAGGGCCCCGGCAAGGGTCTCAAGAACAGTGTTGTCATGCAGGCGATCGACGGGAGCACGACGCCTCGAGCGTTCGTGAGCGGTGCCACCGACGAGACGGCGATCACCATGGTGTTCGAGCTCGCGGCGCCGACCACGTTCGACCGGTTCGCGGTGCCCGAGGTCGGGGAGGTGCCGAGTCCGGGAACCACGTTCTTCCGCGAGATCGAGGTCGCGGGCGCGGACGATGCCGGCGGCCCGTTCGAGACGCTCGCGGCGGCGACCCTGGCGACCCACGAAGGCCGCGGCGAGGTCACCGAGCTCAACCTGGTCGACGAGCGCTCCGTGCGTTACCTCCAGATCCGGCTGGCAGGCGGCATCGAGATCCTGACGGAGGAGAGTGGCTTCGAGTTCAGCGAGCTGATCGCCAACGGCACGCAGGAGCCGCCGGAGTTCAGCGAGGGCTTCACCGGAATCTGGGATGCGAAGTTGCCGGACATCGACCGCTCCGTCGGGTTCATCGAACTCACCCAGTCCGGCGTCGTCGTGACCGGCTGTTTCGGCCTCGTTGACCTGACCGGCACCGTGACCGGCAACCTCGTCCGGCTCAGCGGCATCCATCGTGATTCCCTCACGTCGAGCGCGTACATCTTCGGCCTCGACGCCGACGGCCAACTCCAGGGCGTTGCGTCGAGCAACGGTGGTCCCTTCAGCTTCATGCCGTCGTCGATCGCACCCGAGGGGACGACGACCGACTGTTCCGACATCCCTGAGCCCGAGACCCCACCGCTCGCCTGCGGGTCCGTGATTCACGGCATCAACTTCGACGTGAACTCCGCGACGCTGCGTGCCGATTCCGCGCCGGTGCTCGCTCAACTCTTCGACGGTCTCGTGGCCGACGACGCCGCGTCGATCGTCGTGGAAGGCCACACCTCCACCGAGGGCAGTGACGCCTACAACCTGGACCTCTCCGATCGGCGGGCGCAGTCCGTGGTCGATGACCTCGTCGCCCGCGGGATCGACCCGGGCCGGATCTCCGCGATCGGCTTCGGCGAATCGGAACCACTGATCTCGCCGGACAACGACGAAGCGTCTCGCTCGATCAACCGCCGTGTGGAGATCGACTGCAGCTGAGGTGGGACGGGACTCTGACCCCGGCGTCTCAACTCAGGTGGGCCAGACGAGGGGGTTGGTGTCGCTCTGCGCGAGGGTGCCGGGTGCGGCGCCGCCGAGCCAGGTGTGGAGGTCGAAGCGCTGCTCCGGTGAGTTCGGCTCGGTGGCGCGGGCGCCGTCGGCGAACCAGATGATCGTCATCACGGGGCGCATCCGATCGGTGGGGTTCGGCCCCGCCGAGTGGATCGTCCAGCCCTTGTGGAACGTCGCGTCGCCCGCTCGAAGCACGCCGTGGGTTGTCGTGGCGCGGCCGCCCGTGTCGATCGAGCGCTGAATCGCCTCGTCGGACGCGTCGGAGATCTCACCGGCGCCGACGTCGCCGTCGAGATGGCTGCCGTCGATGAACGTCATGGATCCGACCGCGGGATCGAGATCGACGAGCGGCATCCACATCGTGACGATGTCGTCGGTGTCGAGCGGCCAATAGTTCTGGTCCTGGTGCCAGGGCGTGCGCCCGCCACGGGGCTCCTTGAACAGCGCCTGGTCGTGGTAAAGCCGCACACCGTCGACGCCCATCAATTCGGCGGCCGCCCGAGCGAATCTGGGCGAGTCCACGAAGCCCATCGTGGGCTCGTGGATCGACCGGAGCGCCATCGCCTGGAGAAACGCCTTGCCGTAGGTGTCGCGCTCGTCGAACGGAGGCGGCTCGGGGTGCCAGCGGTCGACGCCGGCCTGAATCTCGGGCAGGTAGGCCGCGCATTCGTCCGCGGACGCCAGCCCGCGGACCACGCAGTGCCCGCGCTCGCGCAACGAGGCAACGGCGTCGGGAGCGAGCTCGTGGTGTCCGTCGAGGGTCGGGAGCGTCACGGCGCGCAATGGTAGACGTGGGAGTTGAAGCGGGGGTCAGACCCCAGTTGAAGCGCGGGGGTCAGCCGAAGGCGCCGAGGAAGGGGTCGCCGGTGGCGACGTACTGGCCGAGCTCGGTGTCGTAGACGTAGCGGATCAACTGGGATCCGGCGGAGTGCTTGTCGGGCCGGATCGACCCGTCGGGCATCGCCGGGAGGACGATGTCGCCGAGGCTCTCGCCGCCGGCGACGAACGACTCCGGGTTCAGGTCGGGGCCGGCCGCTTCGAGGATGGCGGTGGTGAGCCGGAAGACGCGGCACCAGTTGACGATGCCGTTCACGAAGTCGTGGTTGTCCATCTCCAGCTCGTCCATGGCGCCGCCCCATGTCTCGTACTCGGCGAGGCACTGCTGCACGCCGTCGTCGGCGAGGGCGACGTCGGCCGACGGCTTGTAGGTGGTGACAGCGAAGCTGTTCTCCCGCACGTCGTCGGGTGCCGTGCTCCGGCTGACGACCGTGGTGCCGTCCGCAGCCTGCCCGTTGGTCAAGGCGATCTCGATGTCCGTGCCGGCGGCGCGACCGACCGCGTCAAGCGGCCCGACGATGCCGGACAGGTGGAGGATGACGTCGGCCCCGTCGGCCTTGACGCGCTCGACCACGCGATCCCACGCGGCCGCGTTCGCGACGGTGTCGTCGGTCGTGTCGCCGACCTCGATCTCGCTGACGACGTTCACGCCGGCGTCGGCCAGGATCGGCAGGACGCCGTCGGCGTAGACCTCATCCTCCGACGCCTGCCAAGTCACGGCCACCGCCTTGCCGTCGAAGTCACCGTCCTCGATCATCCGGGTGACGCCGCCGATGCGCTGCGGAAGCTGGGAGATCTCGGTGGCGAAGAAGCGCCCGTCCGAGCGCTCCTGGCGTCCGGGCGTTTCGCCGAAGTGGCCGACGTAGGGGTGACCGTAAGTCTCGGTGATGCACAACGGGTTGTCGCCCAGCATCTGCCCCATCACGACGAAGACCGCCTCGTCCTCCATCATGATCAGGCACGACTCCGCCTGTTCGGAATCGCCGATCGGCAGGAAGACGTCGTGGACGAACTGCACGTTGCGGCCGTGGATGCCACCGTTGTCGTTGAGGGTGTCGGCCCAGGACTGGAGCAGTGGCTCCAGCGGCACGTTGCCGAAATCGAACCCGAAGTCGAGCAGAGCTTCGGCGTCGATCGCGGCGACACCGATCGTGATGGTCTCCTCGGTGACGCCCCGGAACGACGCCGTCAACTCGACCGGCACGCCGCCGTCGTCTCCTGTGCCGCCGTCATCGCTGCCGCCGTCTCCGTTGTCATCGCTGCCGTCGTCCCCGGTGGCGCCGTCAGCGCTGTCGTCGCCGCCGCCGTCGCCGTCGTCACCGCCCTCGCCCTCGACGGTCGAGTCTCCGCCGTCGTCACCCGACGCGTCGGAATCGCCGTCGTCACCGCACGCGGCAGCGAGCAGCGAGAACGCCAACAACAGAGCCAGCAGCTTCTTCATGTGTCCCCCACGGTCGACCTGCGGCGACCCTACCGCGAACCGTGTTCAGGGGGCGAGGGGCCGTCCGAACGGCAAGGTCTCCTGCCATCCCGAGAGGAACGATTCCGCTTCGAGGCAGGCGGCGAGGAACGGCCCGTCGTCGTGCGCCTTGAACGCCGCGGTCATGTCGCCGATGTCCTCGTTGATGCCGGCCAGGATCTCGGCCTCGGTGCGGTTGGCGTCGCCCCACAGTGCCAGCGTGGATCCGGCCAGCGACACGAAATCCGCCGGCGCGGCCACGCCGTTGCGCCGGAGGACGGCCAGTGCCCGAGCGGTGAGCGGAATGCGTCCGGACGCGACGACGGCGGACACCTCGCCGATCTGCGCGGCAACCTCGTGGTTGACGACGCCCATCTTCGAGCCGACGAACCAGACGTCGGCCCCCGATCCGAAGATCGCCATCGGATGCCCGGGGTCGCCGAACGCGTTCACCATGTCGTCACCGTCGGTGGACCACGCCTCGGCGAGCGCCTGTGGCTCGAACCCGGCGTCGCTCGTCACGCTTCCGGTGGTGGTGGCGATCGCGGCCACGGTGCCGCCGCGTTCGACGACCGCCTCCGCGATCGCGGCGCCGGTCGCGCCGAAGCCTTCGATGGCGACGGCCTTCCCGGCGAGCCCTGCCGCGGCGTGGTGGGCGCACACTGCGGTGCTGAGACCGTCGCAGCGGTCGATGAACGTCGGCGCATCGCCGCCGAGGCGATCGGTGTCGCGTTCGTCGGCCTCGCGGAGCGGCGCCAGGTCCGCCCCGCTGACACCCTTGGCGGCGTCGGGCAGGTAGGTGCCCTCGGCCACGAGTTCGGCGGCTTCGGTGACGAAGGCCTCGACCGCCGCGTCCCGGTCGGGTGCCTCGGCGCTGATCCCGGCCGATGCGCCACCCCGCTTCATACCGAGCACCGCGTACGTGTAGGTCTGCGACCGGGCGAGGTCCTTTGCGCCGCCCTGGAGGACCTTGCGGGCCCAGCGAACCGGGCCGGACGAGGCCTCGGCTCCGTCGAGGTCGATCGCGATGAACGCCTCGGTGGTGGTGAACTTGTGGATGCGCACGGCCCGGATCGTATGGGAACCGTTCGGCTCATGGCGGATCCGGTCGGGCCCGCGTCATTTGGAGGTCCCTGGCGCCGCTACCTAGCGTGGTCGGATGGGCGATCTCCGACGCGCCGCGATCTGCCTGATCGCTGTTGCGACACTGACGACAGGCCTCACCACGGCATCGGGCGGCACCTCACCTACCGTGGCGGCGCTCGCCGGAGAGCCGGTCGGCATCCTCCCCGACGGTGAGCTGCTGTTCTCGACCGAGGGCAATCGACTCCACCGGATCGACACCGACACGATCGGCACCGGTCAGCAGGACCGCGACGTGCTGGTCGAGCGAGCGGCGGACGATCCGCTCGACGGCCGCGACGTCAACGGCGAGATCTGCTTCTTCCCCGACGGGTCCGGACGATTCGTGCTCGGCGAGGACACCGGTCAGCCCACGCCACCCGCCGGCTGGGGCATCTTCGATGGCGACGGCACCCAGGTCGCGAAGCTGACCGCGACCTATCTCGAAGACGGTGCCGAGCCACACGGATGCGAGTTCGCGCCGGACGGCACCCTGTTCACGAGCGAGGTCGGGTTCCAGGGGTTCGGCACAGCCACCGGGCAGCTCATCCAGTGGTTCGACATCGACGGGCCGACGCCGACGTTCTGCAAGCTGGCGACCGATCTCGGCACCGCCGGCGGTGTCGCGATCGACGAACTCGGTCGGGTCTACGTCACCCAGACCTCGGGCCTGTCGATCGAACGGTTCAGCCCGCCGTTCCCCACCTCGGCGACGCCCGAGGGCGGGTGCGGCGCCGTGGACCCGACCGGCGCGCCGGCAGCCGATGTGGTGGATCGGGAGCAGTTCGCCTCGCCGAGCGACGGCATGCTCACCTTCTCGGGCGTCGCGTTCGCGCCGAACGGCAACCTCTATGCGTCCAGCGTCCTCACCGGTCGGATCGCGGAGTACGACCAGGACGGCACGCTCGTGCGCCTGCTGCTCGCCCCCGACGAGTCCGTCCCGTCGATTCCGACCGGCCATCCGCAGGGCCTCGCCGTCGGCGCCGACGGCACGCTCTACTACGCCGACCTCGACCTGCAGGGCACGCTGCCGGACGTCGGGCCGGGCCCGGACGGCAAGGTCCGCCGCATCCGCTTCGACGCGAACGGTGATCCCCTCCCACCGGAGATCGTGCTCGACGGACTCGCGTTCCCCGACGGGCTCGGCATCGCTCCCGGCGACCTCGAGACGCCCGAGCCGATCGTCGGACCATGGCCGACCCACGCCGGGAGCGCCGACCGGACGTTCGTGAACCCGGATGAGGCGTGGCTGACGCCCGAGAGCGTCGACCGGCTCGTCGAGAAGTGGCGGTTCCCGGCCGACGCGGTCGTCACCGGATCGCCGTCGGTCGCCGATGTGTCGCTCGCCGCGGGAGGGGAGCGTCGCACGGTCTTCGTGTCGAGCTGGGACGGGTTCGTCTACGCGCTCGACTGGGTGGACGGCAGCGAGATCTGGCGGTTCGCGTGGGAGGACCAGCCGGGAGCCTCGTTCCCGGCCGCGGGCTCCGTGACCGTCACCGAAAGAGATGGACGCCATGTCGCTCTCGTCGGCGTCGGCGAGATCCTCTACGCGATCGACGCCGAGACGGGCTTCGAGATCTGGCGCTTCACCGCAGGCACCGGGTGCCGGGACGCGACCACCGGTCTTCCTCCGGGGTTGTGCGGGTTCAGCGGTGAACGGAACCAGGTCGAGTCCACACCGGTCGTGGCCCACGGCACGGTGTTCGTCGGCATGGACGTCAACGACGTCGCGACGGGCAAGGGCGGCTTCTTCGCCGTCGACCTCGACGACGGGTCGCTCGTGTGGTGGTTCGACGTCGACACCGGCACGACGTGTCGCCCCGACCCGGGCGACGACATCCGCCGGTTCGACAGCTACCACGACGAAGCCGAGCTCGGCCTGCCGGCCGGGTTCTTCGCCTCCCGCACGGGCTGCGACTTCGACCGGTCACCGACCGGCTGCGGCAACGTGTGGTCATCGGCGGCCTACGACGCGGATCGCGAGGCGCTCTACTTCGTGACGAGCAACTGCGACACGGACCTCGACCCGACGACGCCCGCGCCGACGCCGATCATGCCGCCCCACGACGAGGCCATCGTCGCCCTCGGGATCGACGGCGCCGCACTGTGGCGTTGGCGACCGCGCGAGGTCGACAACGACGACCTCGCGTTCGGCGCGGTGCCGAACCTCTTCACGATCGACGTCGACGGCACGCCGACCGATGTGCTCGGGGTCGGCGGCAAGGACGGGACCTACTACGTGCTCGACCGGGACGGGGTCAACGAGCGCACGGGTGTCTCCTGGGCGGACGCCGACCCGCGCAGCCTGCCGTACTGGGAGACCAACGTCGTTCCCGGCGGCGCCATCGGTGGGATCATCGCGACGGCCGCGGTCGACGAGTCACGCCGTCGGGTCTTCTTCTCGACGGCGCCCGGCGAGAGCATCTCCGAGGTGCAGCGCCCGACGGTGCATGCGCTCGACCTCGACACCGGCGCCGTCGTCTGGCAACACGACGACACCGGCTTCCCGAGCGGCGATGCGAGCTACGCGCCGACGAGCTCCGCAGGTGGTGTCGTGGTGGTCGGCAGCGTGATCTTCCCCCACCTGCGGCTCTTCGATGCCGCCGACGGCACGCTGCTGTACGACGAGGTCATCGGCAACGGCGGCACGTTGTCGGGGATCTCGTCCGGTGCCGCCATCGTCGACGGCACGATCGTCGTCGGCACCGGCATCGGCGCGCGTTCGAGCGGCGGCTCGAGTCCCGGCGACTTCGCGGCGAACACGCCGGCGGACGTCGTCGCGCTCTGTGTCGCGGGGACGATCGGCTGCCCGGGGCCGCTTCCGAAGGTCGTGCCGGCTTTCGTCGACGTGACCGAGGGCGATGTCGGGACCACGGCGGTTCGGATTCCCGTCCGGCTGTCGTTCCCGTCGCAGTCGCCGGTGACGGTCGACTGGCGGGTCGTCCTGCCGCACGAGTTGCAGGTCGCCGAGCTGGTCGACACCTCGGGCGTCGTGACCTTCGCTCCCGGCGAGACGGAGGCATTCGTCGACGTGGAGGTGATCGGTGACGAGCTGTACGAGGGCGATGAGCTCGGCGCCGTCGTGTTCCGGGATCCCGTGAACGCGGCCATCGGCGGGTTCTTCGGGCTCGGCATCGTGCGGGTCGCCGATGACGATCCGCCGCCCGGGGTGGCTGCGCTCGTCGGTCTGGCGACCGAAGAGTCCAGATCGCTACGGATTCCGATCGTGCTGGATCGCGTGAGCGGC